>NZ_QEIO01000153.1 GCF_003336425.1 Marinitenerispora sediminis
GGCGGTGGTTCTGCGCCCGGGGTACGGGAACGCGCCCCCACGGCCCCGTCTCGGGCGGCGCGTTCCCGTACCCCGGGCGCAGAACCACCGCCCGTGCCGGTCACGACGCCACCCGGATTCTCCTCCCCGCCGGAACCGGTGTGCCGACCGGGGTCTCCTGACCCGCCACGGTCGAGGAACCCCAGCCGACTCAGCCAAATCCGGCCAACCGCGACGTCTCCGGCACCCCGGGATCACGCGGGCGCGCACGGCACTTCGACGTCACAGCTGCGACCGCCAGACCGGTCCGACGGGCCGTCCTCCCGTGAACCGGTCTCGCAGAGTGTGCCCAACTCTAGAGACGCCCGCTTCCGATCCGCTTTCAGCTCGCTTACGGGAGGTCCGGGGGCTCCGAGCGCACCCCCGAGGGGAAATTCGTCACCACCCGTCGGCAGTCTGCCCCTTCTGGATCGTCGCACGCCTTTCCGACGTGTCCCGAACTGGCCGCCGCTGACCGAGATCACTGGTTACCTCTACACTTCCCACGTGGCACATCACGCGCCGGACCACGATGTGAGCCCCGGGGACCTCCTCCCCCGGAGCCCGGCCGCCCGTGCCGCGCTGGCGTCGGCGTTCGCCGTCGTGGTCGCCGCTCTACTGCTCGCCCTGTGGCGCACCGGCGGGTTCGCGCCCGTGCCGGAGGCCCCGCCCGGGCCCGCGGACGCCCCCGTGCGCAACGACCTGTTCACACTCGAGGTGCACGGCGCGTCCATCGTGACCGCGGAGGGCTTGACCGGCACCTCGGAGTGGATCGAGGTGCGCGCGGAACTCACCTCCCATGACCGCTCCCCGGTGCCGGCCCACACGCTCGCCGACATGGTCCGGCCCACCGTGCTACCCGGTGGCGTCGACGTGGAGACCAGCGGGCTCCAGATCACCCGGGAACGCGACCCCGACTACCCCGCCGGCTATGTGCAGCCGGAGATGACCGAGACGTTCCTGCTGCGCTGGCCGGTCCCGGAGCGCCTCGCCTCGGTCGCCGACGTCGAGCGGCTGCGACTGGTCGTCCTCGGTGCCGAGTTCACGCCCGGCTTCCTCGACCAGAGCTCCGCCTGGCGGTCGACGGAGGACCGGGTGGCCGACATCGCCCTCCCCGTGGAGCGGGGCTAGCCCCGTGGCGAGCCCGCTCCTGCGCCGCGCCGCGACCGCCCTGGCCAGCCTGCTGCTGCTCGGCGGCATCGTCGCCGCGCACGCGATGCGGCCCGCCTTCGAGGACGCCACTGCCCCCATCGGCCACCGGGGGTCCGCCCACGAACCGGTGGACGCTCGGCGGTTCACCATCGAGGTGGAGAAGGTGGAGTTCGCGCACGCGGTCTCCGACGGCGACGCCCTCGGGGCGGGGCCGCGGCTGACCGCCGATCCGGGCAACCGCGCCATCTGGGTGGTGGTCTGGGCGACGATGACCGCGACCGACGCGAGCCTCACCGTCCCCGACCCGGTCCTGCTGGAGACCGGGAGCGGCTACTCCTACGCCGCATCCGACCGGCTGTCCAACGCCCTGAACGCGTTCGGCACCCGCCTGGACCCGGGCATCCCCCGCCACGGCGCCTTCGCCTTCGAGGTTCCGCGCGAGCGGCTGACCGATCCGACGCTGACCGTCTCGGCGCGCGAGGGCCTGGACGACCGGCTGTCGGCGAGCGCCGAGGTCGGGCTCGGTCTCGACGCCGACCGGATCGAGCGGCTGGTCGACGCCGCTGCCGACTCGCTCGCGATCGAGCCCGTCACCTACCGATAGGGGGCCGCCGGATGGACCGACCCGAACCCGCGCAGCCGCCTCCCGCCGGACCGCCGGCCTTCCTGCCGCCCGAGCCGCCGTCCGCGGCCGGGGACACCACCGGAAGCGCCGCCGGGAGCACGGCCGGGGGCCCGGACGGCACCGCGCCGCCGCCCCGGACCCGCCGGTGGCTGCGCGACCGGATCCCTGTCGCCCTCGCCCTGCTGGTCCTGGTGCCGGCGGCGACGGCGGTGCCGTGGTGGCTGGAGCGCCGCGCCCTCCTGGAGCAGGGCACGATGCCGCCGTCCGCCGTCGTGGCCGACGGCCCCAGCGCCGACCTCGCCGGCAGCCAGTGGCAGTTCCGGGGTGCCGTCACGGGAGCGACCGGCGGCGAGGATCCGCCGCCCGGCACCGAGCTGGTCGACGCGGTGTTCATCGTGACGCCGGGCGACGCCCGTGCCAGCCGGCTGCTGCTGAACTCCTGCGAGATCCGCGCCGTCGACGACGCGGGGCGCACCTGGGACCAGACCTCCGAGTTCTCCCTGCGGCAGCTGCCCGAGGAGGTCGGGACGACGACGTTCGGCTGCGGCGACGCCGACGGCGAGGCGGTACCCGCGGACACCGGGCAGGGGCTGGTGGCGACCTTCCTCGTTCCCGAGGACGCGGTGGCCGGCCTGGGGTTCGAGGTCCGGGTGGACACGTCCGAGGCGGCGCGGGCCCCGCGCCCGGCGGCCGTCCTCTTCCGCGACTAGGGCGGATCGGCGGTCGGCGGCTGGCCGGCTCCCCGGCGTCCGCCCCGGTCAGGCGGACGGCGCGCCGGCGCCGGCGCGCTCCGGCGGCCCGGGCACCGCGCGACGGGCGCGCCGTCCCACGCTGTGCTGGCCGAGCCGGCGCAGGGTGACCTCGAACGTGGCCGCGAGCAGGCAGACCCGCAGGATCTCGTGCAGGGCGCTCACCGCGAAGTCGATCGGCCCGAGCCACTGCCACCACCACGCCAGGAACTCGTGCGGCCCCACCAGCCGGTAGACCCCGCGCTCCAGCCACGCGAAGCCCAGCTCCAGCACCCCGTAGTACAGGCAGAACGACAGGTAGAACACCGGGCTGACCCGGAGGATGAACCGGAACGCGTTGAGGAACGGCGTGTACTTCTCCCGCAGGTCCCGTCCCGCGAACCGTCCGACACCCCGCACCAGCTCCGGCAGCCGGGCCGCCGCCCGCCGAACCCGCTCGGCACGCCCGCCCCTGCGGAACAGCGCCTCGGCCCGGTCGATCTCGGCACCGAACACGACCGCGACGATGGTGAGCCACAGCAGCGGCTCGACAAGACCCTCCTTGAGGTGCGGCCACAACTCTCCCGCGCCCCGCACGACCGCCGCGAACCCGGAGTCCAGCGGCAGCGAGGTGGCCGCGGCCAGCCAGCCCAGCGCGTCCTCCCCCGCACCGCGCATCTCCGCGACCACCACCCGGTCGCCCACCCAGGCCGCGGCGTCGCCCGTCAGCTGGGAGACGGAGAAGACCGCGAAGAACATCCAGTTGGCCTCGAAGAGCGCGGTCAGCACGCCCAGCCACACGTTGCGGGAGCGTGCGTACAGCTTCTCCAGGAGCACCCGGCCGGCCAGGGAGGCCAGCGCGACGGCCATGGGCAGCCCCATGGCATCGACGTCGGTGAGCCCCTCGAAGCCGAGGATCCCGTGGGTGTTGCCGACCGTGATGCTGTACTCGCGGAACTCCTCCACGAACAGGCCCCAGGCGCTGTAGAAGAGCAGGAACGGGAGGATCGCCATCGCGACGGCGTCCACCACGCGGCGCTCCCGCTCCGCGAACCCGCCTGGCGCGTTCGCCCGCCGCCGCGGCGGGAGCAGCTCGGCGTCGAGGGTGGGCAGCGCCGGACGCAGCAGGTGGAACATCAGGATGGTGGTGGTGAGCGTCACCAGGATGGACACGCTCAACCCGGCGAGTGCGGCCACCCTGTCGACCCCGTTCAGCCACACCATGAGCCGGATGAGCAGCTCGTGCAGCAGGGTGCCCGCGGCATAGACGCACAGCAGGACCGCCCCGTGCCGCCGTGCCAGATCGAGGGCGTACACCGGGACCAGCAGGGCGGACGTCGCCACTCTGTCCATCGTCGGGCCAGCTTAGCGCCGCCCCCTCCGGGCGCCAGAGGCCCGATGCCGGTCTGGCCGGGGAAGGCCGCACTTGGCAATCTTGTTGTCGCGGGACGGGACACCCGAGAACGCGGACGGCACCGGGGCGCGAGGGCGCCGCGGAGCCGCGAGCGGGAAAGGAGAGCCGGTGAGCGAAGGTGACGGCAACGGGTGGGTGTTCCTGCCGGACGGGTCGCGCCGGTGGGGCCGGTACGGCGCGTCGGGGCTACTGCTGCACGCGGCCGGCCCCTCGGGCGGGCATGTGCTGCTCCAGCACCGGGTGTGGTGGAGCCACCAGGGCGACACATGGGGCATGCCGGGCGGCGCCCGTGACAGCGGCGAGACGTCGGTGCAGGCCGCCCTGCGGGAGTTCGGCGAGGAGGTCGCCGGCGAGCTCGACGGGTACACGCTGAACGCCGTCCACCGGATCGACCACGCGGTGTGGAGCTACGACACCGTGCTGGCCCGGCTGCCCGAGCGGCGGCCGTTCGCCCCGGGAAACGAGGAGAGCACCGCCATCCGCTGGGTCGCGCTGGAGGAGGTCGCCTCGCTGCCGCTGCTCCCGGCTTTCGGAGCCGTGTGGCCGCTGCTGCGCGCCGCCCTGGCCGAGCGCCTGGTCCTGGTCGTCGACGCCACCGGGTCGAACACGCATGCACCGAACGGCCCGGACGGAGCGGCCGGGGACGCCGCGACGGCCGCGGGCGCCCGGCGGCTGCGGGACGACCTCGCGGCGCTCGCCGCCGTGGGGCTGACGGGCGCCGAACTGCCGGCCGGGGCGGTCGGGCCGACGCTGCACCAGTGGTTCCCGGCCGTCCGCCTGGTGGTGCCGGCCACGGCGGGGGCCGGCGCCCTCCGCCCGGTCGGGGAGGCGGCCCGGGGCCCCGGGGTGGAGGTCGTCCCTGCCGTGGGGGGACCGGCCGCGACCGTGCTGGAACTGCTCGCCCGGCGCTGCCCGGGCGATCGGGTGCTCGTCGTCGCCGACGATCCCGAGGTGGCCGGCCGCGCGGCGGCGGCCGGTGCGGACGTCGCGCCGCTGTCCTGGCTGCCGCGCCGCGCGGCGTAGTCCCGCTGGGGGTGGGCCGGCCGGTCGCTACGCCAGCAGTTCCCCGCGCGTGACCGTCACCGCGGCGCCGCCGATCCGGACCCGGCCCGGCGGGTCCGTGGGCAGGTCCAGCCACAGCCGGCCGGTTCGCGCGGAGCACTGCACCGCCTCGAACGCGCGCCGGCCGAGCCGCTCGGCCCAGTACGGCGCCAGGACGGTGTGCGCGCTGCCGGTGACCGGGTCCTCGGGGACGCCCGCGTTGGGGGCGAAGAACCGCGAGGCGAAGGCGTGCGCGGCGCCGGCCGACGCGGCGGCGGTAACGATGACCCCACGCTCGGCGAACGCCCCCAGACCGGGGATGTCCGGCGTCAGCCCGCGCAGCACGGACTCGCCGGCCACCTCGACCAGCAGGTCACCGGTCCCGCCGAGCGCGGTGCGGACCGGCTGGGTGCCCAGGACGCGTTCCAGTCCTTCGGGGACGTCCGTGGCCACGGGTGCGTGGGCGGGGAAGTCCATCCAGAGCAGTCCGTCCTGGCGCCGCACGGTGAGGACGCCGCTGTGCAGCGTGCGGAACCGGATCGGTCCGGCCGGATCCGCCAGCCACTTCGCCCCCTCCTCGAACAGCGCGTGCGCGGCGGCCAGAGTGGCGTGGCCGCACAGCGACACCTCGGTGACCGGAGTGAACCAGCGCAGCTCATAGTGGGCGCCCGGGTCGTCGGCCGGACGCAGGAACGCGGTCTCCGAGAGGTTGAACTCGGCGGCCACCCGCTGCGCCCACGCGGGGTCGTATCCGCCGTCGAGCACCAGGACGGCGGCCGGGTTGCCCGCGAAGGGCCGGTCGGTGAAGGCGTCCACCACGCGAAAGCTCGGCATGCCCGTCACCATAACGAGCGGCCGGGCACCGAACGGTGCACCGGATCGTTGTCGGGGCGGGGGTCCACGAGGGCCCGAAGGAGAACAGTGCGGCCGCGAGAAGTGCCGGACGGCAGGGTCAGGGGTAAGTCAGGGGTGCGCCCTGATGCACGGTGGACGGCGGCCCGGGCATGCTGGCACGGTCGGCGCGGATCCGGCCACGCTGGCACGCTCACGAGTTGAGGAGCAGACATGACGCTTGAGCGCGGCAACGCATTCACCCCCGTCGCCTCGGCGACGATGATCTGGCCGTGGGGCACGGCAACGGCCGCGGGTGCCGTGCTGGGGGCCGTCGATTTCCTGTTCAGCCTGAACCAGGGGCTGGGCGCCATCCCCGACGCGCTCGGCACCGCGATCCTCGCCTTCGCCCTCGTCGGCGGCGGCGTCGCGCTGCTCGGCCGCAAGGGCGACCGCCGCGCCCGCCGTTACGCGGGCCAGTACCCGTGGCGGTTCGCGATGGTGCCGGCGGCTCTGGGCGGAGCGGGGAGCGCGCTGCTCACCTTCATCGGCGGCGTGCTCGGCGGTTCCCTCGTCGGCGCGCTGTTCGGCGCGGTCCTCTCCGGTGTCGCGGCGGCCGCGGTGATCTGGGTGATCCTGGGGATCATCGGTATGGTCGCTGGTAACAAGTCTGCCTGACCCGCGCGCGCCGGACCGCGGCCGCCGCCCCGAACACGGAGATCGCCAAGGCCGTATGTCAACTCAAGCTCGGTCGACCGAGGCTCGCCAGAAGATGATCGAGCGGGTCCGCGGGCTCCTCCGCATGGCGGAGGACCCCGCGGTCACCGACGCCGAGAGCCAGGCGTTCACCGCGAAGGCCGCCGAGCTCATGACCCGGCACGCCATCGCGGAGGCCGAGGCCCGCGCCCAGCGGGGAGAGGCTGCGGAGTCCGTCACCCGGCTGGACTTCCCGGTCTCCGGCGTCGGCGGGCACGGCAAGGCCCGGGTCAAGGCGCTGGCCGCCATCGCCTCCGCCTACGGCTGCCAGTCGGCGGTGCGGGGCAATACCTCGGCCAACACCGACCGCACGCTGATCATCGTGGGCACGGTGACCGCCCTCGACTCGCTGCGGGTGCTACTGCCCTCCATCACCATGCAGATGGAGGCGTCCGCCCGCTACACCGCCCGTGAGCACGTCGCCAACCTCCGGGCGCTGCGCAACTACGACCGCTCCGCGCTGGCCACCGAGCGCAGCCGCTTCTACCGCTCGTTCGTCCGCGCCTACGGCTACGCGGTGGCCGAGCGCATCCGCGAGTTCCGGGCACGCCTGCGGGAGACCTCGGAGCAGGCCGCGACCGGCGGCGGAACCGAGGAGGCGGCCGCCCGCCGCGGCGCCGAACTCGTGCTGCGCGACGACGTCGACCGGGTGCAGGACGAGTTCCAGCGCCGGTTCCCGCAGCTGCGCCCCACCCGTCCGGAGCGCACCCACCACCGCGCCGGCTACCGCGCCGGGTACCTGCGGGGCCGCCGCGCCGAACTGGGTATGGAGACCGCGGTGGGCAAGGGCGGAACCGCGTCGCTGACGGACGCCGACTAGACCGGCTCCAGCCGCGCCCGCCCCGGACCGAACCAGCCGGGTGCTCCCTCCGGACGCTCCGACAGGTACCCAAATTTGACTGGTCCCCCTCGCGTCGTCCATTCTCGATCGGTGCTCAAACTTGGGTAACCAAGTTTGAGTCTCATTACTCCCGGACAGGTGAGGACCGCCTGCCCGGCGTGACGGAACCGAGTGAGCAGGAGGAGCCATGACGATCTTGGTGACGGGGGCGACCGGAAACGTCGGCCGCAGCGTGGTGGACCAGCTTGTGGAAGCGGGCCGGCGGGTGCGCGCCCTGACCCGCCGCCCCAAGGAGGCGGAGCTGCCCGACGTCGTCGAGGTGGTGCAGGGCAACCTCGCCCACATCGACACCCTGCCGGCCGTGTTCGACGGCGTCGAGAGCGTGTTCCTGTTCCCGACCCCGGTGCTCAACACCGCGCCGGCGGTCGTGGACGTCGCCAAGCGGGCCGGGGTCCGCCGCATCGTGCTGCTGTCCTCCAGCCGCCCCTTCGAGAGCGTCGAGCGCGCGATCGAGGAGTCCGGCCTGGAGTGGACCCACGTGCGCCCCGGCGAGTTCGCGGTGAACAAGCTGGACTACTGGGCGAAGTCCATCCGCGAGGAAGGCGTCGCACGCATGGCCTACCCGGAGGCCCGCGGCGTCCCGGTGCACGAGGCCGACATCGCCGCGGTCGCGGTGGCGGCGCTGCTCGACGACCGGCACGCGGGACGGGTCTACGACGTCACCGGCCCCGAGGCGCTCACCCAGCGCGAGCAGGTCCGGGCCATCTCCGAGGGCATCGGCAAGCCGGTCGAGTTCCAGGCCGTGTCCCCCGACGAGGCGCGGGACTACATGACCGCGCAGGGCTGGCCGCGGGAGATCGCGGACTACTACCTCGCCTACCTCGCGGAGTGGGAGGCGCAGCCGCCCAAGGCGCTGCGGACCGTGGAGGAGGTCACCGGCCGCCCGGCGCGGACGCTGGCCGAGTGGGCCGCCGACCACGCTGATTCCTTCCGCTGACCGTCCGGCGGGGCCGCGCGGCCCGGGGTCTCCGGCATGCGGAGCGCCGCCCGGGCCGCGGCCGGCACCAGGCCGTCACGCGGCGGCGCGGTGCCGGCGGTCGTCCTCGCCGAAGATCCACTCGTCCGTGGCCGCCAGCGTGAGCTCGTGCCGCAGGGCCATCTCCAGCGCGGCGTCGTCGGGCGACAGGTGCGCCACGTGCTCCAGCGCGGCCGTGAGCTCGCGCGCGGTCATGGTGCCCACCCGCTTCAGCATCCACCAGTCGGTCATCAGGTTCCCTCCCCTGGCCCGCGCCGGCACGGCGCGGCTCACCCTCCGCGGCGGCCCCGGCCCGGGCCGGCTGCCCGGACCGGGGCGACGGCCGATCCCGCCCCTCCCGCGGGTTCCGCCGTCACTGGACCCACGGAGCAGCGGCCGGAGTATGACGCGGGTTCCGGAGAAAATCCGTGATCGGCCGACCATGGCGGCCTCCGCACCGCGCCCCTGACCAGTGCGGCCGGAAACGGAGATGTCAGCGCCCGGGCTTCCCCGGTACCCTGCTCACGTGATCGACCTGCGTGCTCTACGGGAAGCGCCCGACCGCCTGCGTGCCTCACAGCGGATCCGGGGCGAAGACGAATCCGTCGTCGACCGGCTGCTCGACCTCGACTCCCGGCGCCGTGCCGCGCTGACCCGGTTCGAGTCGCTGCGGGCCGACCAGAAGAGCGTCGGCAAGTCGGTGTCCCAGGCCGCGCCCGAGGAGCGCGACGCGCTGCTGGCCCAGGCGAAGGCGCTGTCGGCCGAGGTGAAGGAGGCGGAGGCCGAGTCGGAGCGGCTGGCCGCCGACCTCGACGCGCTCCTCGCCGCGGTGCCCAACATCGTCGAGGAGGACGTCCCCGCGGGCGGTGTCGACGACTTCCGGGTGATCGAGCAGGTGGGCGCTCCCCGGGAGTTCGACTTCACCCCGCGCGACCACCTGGAGCTCGGCGAGCTGCTCGGCGCCATCGACACCGAGCGGGGCGCCAAGGTCGCCGGCGCGCGCTTCTACTTCCTCACCGGGGTCGGCGCGCAGCTGGAGCTCGCGCTGCTCAACATGGCGATGCAGCGTGCGGTGGCCAACGGGTTCGTCCCGGTGATCCCACCGGTGCTGGTGAAACCGGAGACCATGGAGGGCACCGGATTCCTCGGTGCGCACGCCGCCGAGGTGTACCGGCTCCCCGACGACGACCTCTACCTCGTGGGGACCTCGGAGGTGCCGCTGGCCGGCTTCCACGCCGGGGAGATCCTCGACGCCGCCGCCCTCCCCAACCGCTACGCCGGCTGGTCGTCGTGCTTCCGCCGCGAGGCGGGCTCCTACGGCAAGGACACCCGCGGCATCATCCGGGTGCACCAGTTCAACAAGGTGGAGATGTTCGTCTTCACCCGGCCCGAGGACGCCCACGACGAGCACCTGCGGCTGCTCGCCTGGGAGCGGGAGATGCTGGACCTGCTGGAGCTGCCCTACCGGGTGGTGGACATCGCCGGCGGCGACCTGGGGGCGAGCGCGGCCCGCAAGTACGACTGCGAGGCGTGGGTGCCGACCCAGGGGCGCTACCGCGAGCTGACCTCCACGTCCAACTGCACCGACTTCCAGGCCCGGCGGCTGAACATCCGCTACCGCGGCGCCGACGGCAGGCCCCGCTTCGCCGCCACGCTGAACGGCACGCTCGCGACCACCCGGTGGATCGTGGCGATCCTGGAGAACCACCAGCGGGCCGACGGCTCCGTGGTGGTGCCGGAGGCGCTGCGCGCGCACCTGGGCCGCGATGTGCTGGAGCCGGTGCGCCGCTGACCGCCGGCCGGTCCGGCGCGGCACGCGCGGGGCCGTCCGGCGCGGCGGGTGCCGCGCCGGACGGGCCCCGGGCCTCACAGGTAGGGGCCGGACCCGTGCGGGGGCTGCTGCCCCTGCGCGTCCTGGGGGTTGGGCATGCCGGCCGGCAGCGCCTTGCGCATGTTCTCCAGCTGGGCGCGAGCCGCCATCTGCTGGGCGAACAGGGTGGTCTGGATCCCGTGGAACAGGCCCTCCAGCCATCCGACGAGCTGGGCCTGGGCGATGCGGAGCTCGGCATCGCTGGGGGTCTCGCCCTCAGTGAAGGGCAGGGAGAGCCGCTCCAGCTCGCTGACGAGTTCGGGCGCCAGGCCGTCCTCCAGCTCCTTGATGGAACTGGCGTGGATCTCCTTCAGCCGGGCACGGCTGGCCTCGTCCAGCGGGGCGGCCTTCACCTCGTCGAGCAGCTGCCGGATCATGCTGCCGATCCGCATGACCTTCGCCGGCTGCTCCACCATCTCGGTGATGGGCCGCTCCTCCGGCTCCTGGCCCTCCCCGTCCGAGGAACCCGACGGGTGTCCGGGCGGCACGGCACCGCCAGGCCCGACGATCAGCACGTGCGGCTGCTCTTCATCGCTGTAACCGTTGCTCATGAATCTCTCACCTAGGGGCTGTCGGGGACTCGGGCCAGGTACCGCCTCCGCTGGCGGGGACGCACGGATTCACCTGGTTCACCTGGTCAGCACGATCTTTCCGATATGGGCACTCGACTCCATCACGCGGTGGGCCTCCGCCGCCTGCGGGAGTGGCATCCTGCGATCCACGATAGGCCGCACCGACCCGTTCTCGACCAGCGGCCAGACGTGCTCGGCGACCTCGGCGACGATGGCCGCCTTCTCCTCCACCGGCCGGGAGCGCAGCGTGGTGGCGTGCACGGACAGCCGCTTGACCAGCATCCGGCCGAGGTCGAGTTCCGCCGAGCGCCCGCCCATGAGCCCGATGACCGTCAGCCTGCCCCCCACGTTCAGTGAGCGCAGGTTCCGGTCGAGGTAGCTCCCGCCCATGATGTCGAGGATCACGTCGGCACCGGCGCCGCCGGTCTCCTCCCGGACCCGCTTGGCGAAGTCCTCCTGGCGGTAGTCGATGCCGACGTCGGCACCGAGCTCCAGGCAGCGCTCCAGCTTCGCGGCGCTCCCGGCGGTGGTCAGCACGCGGGCCCCGCGCGCCCGGGCCAGCTGGATGGCGAACGTGCCGATCCCGCTGCCGCCCCCGTGGACGAGGAGGGTCTCGCCGGGGCGCAGCCGGCCGACCATGAAGACCGTGGACCACACGGTGCAGGCCACCTCGGGCAGCGCTGCCGCCTCGACGGCGTCCAGACCGGCGGGCACCCGGAGCAGCTGGCCGACCGGGACGGCCACGAGCTCGGCGTAGCCGCCGCCGCTGAGCAGGGCGCACACCTCGTCGCCGACCCGCCACCCCGAGTCCTCGGTCCCGGGTCCGAGGGCGGCGATACGGCCGGCGCACTCCAGCCCGGGATACTCGGGGGCACCGGGTGGCGGAGGGTAGTTCCCCTGGCGCTGGCTGACGTCGGCCCGGTTCACGGCCGTGGCGGCCACCTCCACGAGGACCTCTCCGGTCGACGGGACGGGATCGGGGACCTCGCGCCAGCTCAGGACGTCGGGTCCCCCGGACTCGGTGATGACTGTCGCACGCATGGCAGAACGCTACCCACCCCGGCCGCCTCCGAGCCGTCCGGCGAAGGCCCGCGGCCGTCCGCGGTGCCGCACGCGACGAACGACGGCCGGGCGTCGCCCTCCGGAACGGACGCGGTGGTGCCGGCCCCGTCAACGCCGCACAACCGCCGTGCCGGTTTTCTCGAACGATAGTTTTGTCGTTGTTGACTCGGGCGGGCGGAACTCGCCACGCTGGGTGCCCGGCACGGATTCCCGCTCGTCGTCCGCCGGCCCCCGCTCGACGTCGATGGTGTCGGTTTCGTGATGCACTCCTGGAGGAGAACCGCGGTGGCACACACAGATCACGACGGTTCGGACCACGGCGGCCGACCCCCGCTGCGCGAGCACGGGGAAGGACCTGGGGACGGACCCGATCGGGCCGCCGGCGACGCCGCGCTCTCGCCGGCCGACCAGTGGTTCGGAGGGGACGTCGCGGACTTCCCGGACTTCGCGGCCGCCCCCGTCCCGCCGCCGCCCCCGTACGCGCGGCCACCCGCGCCGCCGGGCGGTGTGGCCGGCGG
>NZ_QEIO01000154.1 GCF_003336425.1 Marinitenerispora sediminis
GCGGTCGGGGACTCGGGGGTCTGGGGGTCGGTCGTCACGGGCGGCCTCCGGTGCCGGGTTCCAGGCCGATGTCGGAGATCCGGGCGGCGGCGCGGGACACCGCCGCGGCGAACTCCGTCACGGCGGCGGGGGTGAAGCGGGCGGTGGGCCCGCCGAGTGCGATGGCGGCCGTCACCCGGCCGCCGGCCGCGGTCACGGGCGCCGCGACGCCGGACACGCCGGTCTCGCGCTCGCCGTGGCTGGCGGCGTAGCCGTCGCGGCGCACCTCCGCGACCCGTGCGCGCAGCGTCTCGGCGTGGCGGGCGCCCTGCGGCGAGGCGGCGGCGACCCGGCGCAGCAGCGCGTCGTCGGCGCCGAGCAGCAGCGCCCGGCCGGCCGCGCCCGCCCAGAGGGGCAGCTCGTCGCCGACGTTGAGAACGTGCCGCAGGTTCTGCGGTCCCTCCTCCTGGGCGACGCAGACCCGGGCGACGTCGCTGCGGACGTAGAGGTTGGCGGTCTCCGCGGTCTCGGCGACGAGCTCGCGCATGATCTGGCGGACCTCGTCGGGGACCTGCCAGGCGGTGCGGGCCAGGCCGGCCCACCGCAGCAGTCCGGGGCCCACCCCGATCCGTCCGTCGGGGCGGCTCCACAGCAGTCCGCGCTGCTCCAGGGTGCCCACCAGGCGCAGCACGGTGCTCTTGGCGAGCCCGCTGTGCTCGGTCAGCTCCCGGATGGTGCGGTGCTGGTGGCGGTCGTCGAACAGCGCGAGCAGGTCGAGCGCGCGCAGCACGCTGCGCACGCCGGCCCCGTTCTCACCGTCGGTGGCCACGCGATCACCTCCGATACACGTCCAGGTCCATCTGGCAGTCCATTCATACCACCAGACGGTACAGCGCGCACCGACGGACCACGAGGCGCCCGCGTGTCCGCGCCCACAGCGTCCGGTGACCCCGCTCCCATGAGCGCACTGCGCAACCGGGGACACGTGACCAGAATGATGAACATGACCAAAACGACCGAAAGATGTACCTGACTGCGGGAATGCACCATGCTCGCGACAGCGGTCCGCCGTGAGCCAGGTCACCTGCCGGCGGCACCGCAGCTTGACAGGCCGACATGTGACGCGCATCATGTGCCGGACTGAACTGCGGACTTATCGGACCACACAGTGGACCACGCGACGACGCAACCCGAAAGAGCCACCTGATGAGCAAACACCTGATCCTGCGCGCCGTAGGGGCGGCCGCCGCGGCCGTCATCGTCGGCGCCGCCGTGGTGAGCGCCGGGTCGACCGGCGAGAACACCTCGGAGGCCCGCGCGCGGCTCACCATGATCGTTCCCGCCGACCCCGGCGGCGGCTGGGACCTGGTGGCGCGCGAGTCGCAGAACGCCTACCGGGGAGGCGACATCGTCGCCAACACCCAGGTCGTCAACGTCCCCGGCGCCGGCGGCACGATCGGGCTCGCCCAGGCGATCCGCCTGGAAGGCCGGGCGAACACGCTGATGGTGACCGGGACGGTCATGATCGGCGGCATCGTCGTCAACCAGTCCTCCCACACCCTCAACGACGTCACGCCCATCGCCCGGCTCGCCGACGACTACGAGGTCGTCGTCGTCCCCGCCGACTCCCCCTACGAGGACATGTCCGACCTCGCCGCGGCCCTGCGCGAGGACCCCGGGTCCGTGGCGATCGGCGGCGGCTCGCTCGGCGGGACCGACCACCTGCTCGCCGCCATGATCGGCCGCGACGTTGGGACCGACCCCCAGGAGATCAACTACATCCCGTTCGCCGGCGGTAGCCAGGCGCTCACCTCGCTGCTCTCCCACAGCATCGACGTCGGCATCAGCGGCTACAACGAGTTCTCCGACCAGGTCTCGGCCGGCAACGTGCGCATCCTCGGCGTCTCGGCGAACGAGCGCGTGGAGGGCATCGACGCCCCCACCCTCGCCGAGCAGGACATCGACGCGGTGCTCCCCAACTGGCGCGGCGTCATGGCACCGCCCGGCATCACCGACGAGGAGCGCGCGGAACTCACCGCGATCGTCACCGAGATGCGCGCGACGCCGGAGTGGCAGGACACCCTGGAGCGCAACCGGTGGGACGACACCTTCCAGACCGGGCCGGAGTTCGAGGAGTTCCTCGGCTCCGAGATCGACCGCATCACCACCGTCACCGAAGAACTGGGGCTCGCATGACCACCGACACCTCGACCACGACGCCGGCGCCGGCTCCGGCCGCCGCGCGGCCCGGCTGGTGGCAGGGCCGCAGTGAACTCCTGGTCGCCGCGCTCGTCATCGCCCTCGCCGCGTTCCTCGCGTTCCAGACCGCCGCGATGCACGTACCGCCCGGGGTCGAGTCCCCCGGCCCGCGGTTCTTCCCGACCCTCGTCACCGTGTTCATGTTCGGCGTCGGCATCGCGCTCGCCGTCCAGGTGATCCGCCGCCCGGCCCGGCCCGCGGCCGGCGCGCCGGCCGCCGAGGCCGCGGCGCAGACCACTCCCGGAGGCGACGCCGACGCCGACGCCGCGGGAGCCGGCGCGCCGGCCGGCGCCGCGCCGGCGCCGCGCACCGACTGGAAGACCGTGTCGATCGTCGTCGGCTCGATCGTGGTGTTCATCCTGCTGCTGCAGCCGGTCGGCTGGATCGTGTCCGCGGCGCTGCTGTTCTTCGGCGTCAGCTACGCCATGGGCAGCCGGCGGACGCTGTTCGACATCGTCCTCTCCCTCGTCTTCTCCTCTGTCATCCAACTCGCTTTCGTCGCCGGTCTCGGGCTGATCCTGCCGGCGGGTGTCTTCGGAGGCATCTTCTAGTGGACGCGCTCAATCACCTGCTCACCGGGTTCTCCCACGCCCTCACCCCGGAGAACCTGCTGTGGGCGCTGCTCGGCGTCCTGCTGGGCACCGCTGTGGGCGTGCTGCCCGGCCTCGGCTCCTCCATGGCCGTGGCGCTGCTGCTGCCCATCACGTTCCAGCTCGACCCCACCAGCGCGTTCATCATGCTCGCCGCCGTCTACTACGGCGGCCTGTTCGGCGACTCCACCGCCGCGATCCTGATGAACACCCCCGGTCAGAGCTCCGCCATCGCCACCACCATCGAGGGGTACAAGATGGCGCGCCGGGGCCGGGCCCCGCAGGCGCTGGCCACCGCCGCCATCGGCGCGTTCATCGGCGCCATCCTGTCGACCTCGCTGGTCGCGTTCTTCTCCCCCGCCATCATCGGGCTGGCGCTGCGGTTCGGCCCGGCCGAGTACTTCGCGCTCGCCGTGTTCGCGTTCATCGCCACCTCGGCCGTGGTGTCGCAGTCCATGGTCCGCGGCCTGGTGGCGCTCGGCATCGGGCTCAGCATCTCGCTGGTCGGCATCGACTCGCTCAGCGGCGCCGAGCGGTTCACCCTGGGCATCCCGCAGCTCTTCGAGGGCTTCAGCATCATCACCATCACCGTCGCCCTGCTGGCGATCGGCGAGGTGCTGCACGTGGCGGCCCGCGCGCACACCGACGACGGGCACGAGTCCATGCTCCGGCGGAGCGGCACCCCGTGGCTGAGCCTGGCCGACCTGCGGCGCACCCTGCCGGCCTGGCTGCGCGGCACCGTGTTCGGTGTCCCGTTCGGCGTGATCCCCTCCGGCGGCTCGGAGATCCCGACCTTCCTCGCCTTCGGCACCGAGAAGAAGCTGGCCGAGCGCCGCGCCCGGCGCGGAGGGCGCGAGAACGAGTTCGGGAAGGGCGCCATCGAGGGTGTCGCGGCGCCGGAGTCGGCGGGCAGCGCCACCGCGGGAACCGCGATGGGCGCGCTCCTGGGCCTCGGCCTGCCCACCTCCGGCACGGCGGCGATCATGCTGGCCGCCTTCCAGCAGTACGGCATGCAGCCGGGACCGCTGCTCTTCGAGCGCAACGGCGACCTGGTGTGGGCGCTGCTGGCCAGCCTCTTCATCGCCAGCGTGATGCTGCTGATCCTCAACCTGCCGTTCGCCCCGCTGTGGGCCCGGCTGCTGCTCATCCCCAAGCCCTACCTCTACGCCGGCATCACCGTGTTCTCGGTCCTCGGCGTCTACGCCGCGAGCTCGGCCATGACCGACCTGTGGTTCATGCTGCTGCTCGGGCTAGTCGGGTTCATGATGCGGCGCTACGACATCCCGCTCGCGCCGGTGCTCATCGCGGTGATCCTCGGTCCGGTGGCCGAGTCGGAGCTGCGCCGCGCCCTCGCGGTCGGGCAGGGCGACGTGACGGTGCTGTTCGGCAGCGCGATCAGCGTCGGCCTGTACGCGGTACTGCTGCTGGGCGGGGTCATCGTCGCCGTCAACCGGATCCGGGCCCGCCGCCGGGCCACCGCGACGGTGCCGGGCTCCAAGGCCGGGGCCGCGAGCTAGCCCGCGCCCCGGTCGCGGCCTGCGCCGCGGACGCCGAGGTCCGGCGTCCGCGGCGCAGGCCGTCGCATGTCCGGGCCCCCGCCGCCCGGATCAGATGGCCCGCCGCCGGGTCAGGTGGTGGAAGGCCGCCCACCCCGGCAGCACCGGCAGCCAGAAGGTCAGCAGCCGGAACAGCAGCACGGCCGGCAGCGCCACACCCGCCGGCACCCCGGCGACCGCGGTCAGCCCGCCCAGCAGGGCCGCCTCCACCGCGCCCAGGCCGCCCGGCGACGGCGCCGCCGACCCCAGGGCGTTGCCGGCCAGGAACACCACGGCCACCGCCGCGATCCGGGCGTCGCCGCCGAACGCCCGCACCGAGCAGTACAGGCAGAGCACGAACGCCAGGGTGAGCAGCAGCGTCCCGCCCAGGCCGAGCGCCAGCCGGCGCGGCTGCTGCGCGAGGTCGAGCAGCTGCGGCAGCACGCCCTGGAAGTAGGGGCGGACCCGGCGCAGCAGCATCCGGCGCAGACCGGGCAGCGCGAACACGGCGGCGACGAGCACGGACAGCACGGCCGCCACCGCGATCAGGGTGACCGAGGGCGAGAAGTCCGCCGGATATGCCGTCCCGGTCAGGTAGGCGCACACCAGCAGCAGCGGCACGTGGGTCACCAGGCCGACGAACTGGGAGACCCCGACCGCCGAGATCGCCAGCGCGGTGGACGCGCCCTGCTGGGTGACGTAGCGGGTGTTGAGCGCCAGCGAACCGAGGCCGGCGGGCGCGGCGATCCGGACGAACGACCCCGCGAGCTGGACGAGCACGGTCCGCCACAGCGGCAGCCGCATCGGCACGAACCCGATCAGCGCGAGCGCGGCGGCGAACGTGCACAGCGCCGACATCAGCAGTGCCACCGCCGACCACGACAGCGACGCGTCCCGGATGGTGGTGAGGTCGACGTCGGCGAGCTGCGAGACGAGGACGGCGCCGACCACCACGGCGATCGCGAAGCTGACCACCGTGCGCGGGCGCATCCGCTCCAGCTTCGCCGGGCCGGCCGGGGCGTCCGGCGCGACGCGGGTGATCTCGGCGCGGATCTCGCCGAGCGTGCCGCGCGCGGAGCGCAGGTCCTCGCGTACGGCACGCGGCAGTCCGGCGGGCTGGAGGAATGGCAGGGTGGCCGCCACCGCCTCGGTGCCCAGCTCCCGCACGGCGGTGCCGACCGCGCGGCGCGCCCCGACCCGCAGCGCCAGTGTGGTGAGCAGCGCGGCGGTGTCCAGGCCGGCGGCGAGGGTGCCGGCCGCGATGCTGCCGCTGGAGATGCGGGCGAACACGATCCGGCCGTCCATGCGCACCCCGATCGTGCGCCCGCTCAGGTTCCGGTGCGCCACCCGGTGCCGGTGCAGCAGGGCGAGCTCGCTCCAGACCGCCGCCAGCAGGCGGTCGGTGATCTCCTCGGCGGGGATGTCGTCCAGGAGGCGGGTGCGCCGGTGCTCGCGGACGAGCACCGCGGTCCCCGGGCCGAGCTCGCCCACGGCGAGCAGCCGGGGCGCGGCCGCGCCGGCCGCCTCGGCGGCGTAGTCGAGCAGCGCGGCGTGCTCGACCCGCCGGCGCAGGCTGAGCAGCATGGGGGGCGCGGCCGGGTCGCGCAGCAGCAGCCGTCCGATGAGCCGCTTCCAGGCGCCGGTGGAGACGTCCGCGCGCAGCACGGTGAGGTCGAGACGGCGGTCCGCGAGGTCGACGGCATAGCGCTGGTCGCCCTCGGGGTCGGTGCCGAGCGCGGTCAGGCCGAGCGGTTCGAACCCGAACCGGCGCAGCTCGCGCACCAGCCGGTCGGTGGCCAGCGGCGGCCCGGCCAGGCCGACGGCGTAGCGGGCCACCAGCGCGCTGGTCAGCCCGAGCACGAGGGTGAGCAGCAGCGCCAGCGCGGTGGCGTAGCCAGACAGCAGGACCGACGCCGCGGTGACCGCGATCCCGCCCCAGATGACGGCGCGGACCCGCGGCAGGTGCCCGAGCGTCGCGGCGCGCGCGTAGGCCACCACGCTGGCGAGGTAGCCGTGCAGCGGATGGCCGAGCGTCCCGTCCGCCCCCGTCCCGGCCAGCACGGCGGGCAGCCCGCCCGGCCCCGCCAGCATGCCGGTGACGGCGTTCACCCCGATGGCGAGCAGGTAGCCGAGCGCGGCCGCGGTCAGCGCCCGGGCGACGTCGCGGAACTGGCGGTGCACCAGCCGCTCGACCGACGCCGCGCACGCCAGGACGATGACGGTGAGGTTGGCGACCCCGGCCACGAGCGCCAGCAGCGCGGACGGGAGCAGGGCGCGCAGCTCCTCGGCCTCACTCGGCCGCGGAACTCCGGCGGCGGTGAGCCTGACGAGCACCAGCACCGCGGCGACCACGAGCACCCCGACCAGCGCCAGCACCAGATCGAGCGGCCGCCGCGCCGTCCCGCCCCGCGTCATGGCCGGCTGCCCGGCGTCGACCGTTCCTGCGTTCACGTCCTCAAGAGTGCCCGACACCCTGACCTGCCGGTGACCGCCGCGGTCGCGTGTCCGCCATCCACTGGCCCGCCCGGGCGCCCCGGCTCGCCTTCCGCCCGCCTGCGCCGCGCATACGCGCCACACTACGGCGCCACGGCACCGACCCGCCCCGGGCCCGGAGGCCGGCGCGCCGTCGCCCGACGGCCACGGGTCGGCCGGTCGCTCCCGTCCTGCCGTACCCGGGCTGCCTCTGTCGTCAGCCGCCGCCGCGCTCCCCCTGCTCGGCGTCGCGCACCAGCAGAGCGATCTGCACCCGGTTGGCCAGGCCGAGCTTGGCCAGGGACCGGCTGACGTGGGCCTTGACCGTGGTCTCGGTCATCGCCAGCTCCCGGGCGATCCCGGCGTTGGCCAACCCCCGGGCCACGCCGCCGACGACGTCGCGCTCCCGCGCGGTGAGCCGCGCCAGCCGGTCGCGGGCGGCGCGCGCCGCAGCGGGGTCGCGCTCGGCGAAGGCGTCGACCAGCCGCCGGGTGACGGCGGGGGCCAGGATGGCGGTGCCGTCGGCGACCGCGCGGACGGCGCCGACCAGCTCCCGGGGCCCGCTCCCCTTGAGCAGGAACCCCGCCGCCCGCGCGCGCAGTGCGCCGTACACGTACTCGTCCAGGTCGAACGTCGTCAGCATGACGACCTTGGGCGGGTCGGGTTCGCGGTTGATCGCCTTGAGCGCGGCCACCCCGTTCATCCGGGGCATGCGGACGTCCATCAGGACCACGTCCGGCCGGAGGCGGCGGACGGCGGCGACGGCCTCCGCGCCGTCCGCCGCCTCACCCGCGACCTCCAGGTCGCCGGCCGCTTCCAGGATCATCCGCAGGCCGGTGCGGACCAGCGCCTCGTCATCGGCGATGAGCACCCGGATCACGTCGGCAGCCTCGCCCACACCCGGAAGCCGCCTTGCGCGGTCGGCTCCGCCCGGAAGTCGCCGCCCAGCGCCTCGACACGCTCCCGCAGCCCGGTGAGGCCGGCCCCGGCTCCAGGCAGGTCCAGCGGAGCACGCTCGGGGAGGGCGTTCTCCACGGCGACCTCGATGGCCCCGGACCCCCGGCGCGCCACGACACGGGTCGGGGCACCACCCGCGTACTTGTGCACGTTGGTCAGCGCCTCCTGCACGACCCGGTAAGCGGTGTGCTCCTCGACGACGTCGGCCGCGTCCGCGCGGCTCCCGCCCGGGTCGTCCAGTTCGACCGGGACGCCGGCTGACCGCGACCGGTCGACCAGGTCCGCCAGGTCGGCGAGGGTGGGCGGGGGCCGCGAGGCGCCGGGCGCGCCGGTCCCCTCGGGCGCGGCCTCCCCCGCCCCGCCGAGCACTCCGAGCACATGGCGCAACTGCAGGAGGGCGTCCTGCCCGGTCCGGCGGATCAGCTCCGCCTCGGCCGCGGTGGCCCCGTCCGGTGCGCCGACCTCCAGCGCCCCCGCCCGTAGCACGATGAGGGACACCCGGTGTGCGATGACGTCGTGCATGTCGCGGGCGATCCGGGTCCGCTCCTCGGCACGGGTGCGCGCCGCCAGTGCCGACCGCTCGCGCTCGAGCTGCTCGGCCCGCTCCCGCAGCCCGGTCAGCACCCGGGCCCGGGCGGCGGTCCACGCCCCGAGCGCCAGCGGCAGCCACACGAACAGCGGCGCGCCGCCCAGGGCCGAGTCCCACCCGACTCCGGGCCGCGGGACGACGGCCAGGACGGTCGTCACCGCGGCGGCCGCGACCACGGCGCGACGCCGCCCGTGGACCGCGACGAGGTAGAGGGCGACGGCGGTCATCGGCCCGGGGGCGCGGAGCACGGCGTCGACCGCGGCCAGCGCCGCCAGCGGCCCGACCGAACGCGGCGCCGCCGGGAACGGCGTCGAACCCGGTCAGCAGAGCGGCATGGGACGGCGGGAGGAGGAGCGGGTAGCTGGCGCCGCAGAAGGCCAGCAGGGGGAGGGCGTAGGGTTCCACCCGGCGCAGCACCCGGACGACGCGGCCGGATGGCAGCCGGGTACCGTGCTCGCCACTCACACGCTTCACCCTAGCCGCGGCGGCGCCGTCCCCCACCCGCTCACCAGCTGGCGAGGCGTGGCCGCGTGCCCACCGCCGCCCCGCGCAGGACACGCACCCCCACGGGCGCGAACACCAGCCCGGCCGCGGCCGCCGCGACGGCGCAGTCGAACAGCGTCGCCTCCTTCAGCACCCCGCACCAGAGCGCACCCCACAGCAGCAGCAGGACGGTGCGGCCCGTCCCGAGCACGCCCGCGCGGTGGAGACCGGCCGCCAGCAGCAGTATCCCGATGTACTGCCCGAAGTAGGCGGTCACCGGCACCCGCCACGGGCCGTAGGAGATATCGACGTAGGCCGCGGTCACGGTCGCCGTCGCCGGGCCGAGGCCGAGGTCGTCCACCAGGGCGAAGGCAGTCGCGTCGACGCCCGCGGAGTACATCCGGCCCAGCAGCCCGAGGACGACGAGCACGGCGCCCGCCGCGGTCAGGCGCGGCGACCGCGGGGCGGCCAGGCGGGCGAGGGCGGCGAACGCGGGGACCAGCAGCATCGCCCCCGCCGCGAACAGGGCGTGGGCGGCCGTGGCCGTGAGAGGCGACTCGGCGTAGGCGGCGAGCTGGGCGCCTGCCATGAAGGGCTGGGCGTCGAACGCGCGCAGCTCGGCGTCGGTGAAGGCGCCACCGCGCAGGGCGAGGTGGCGCAGGACCAGGCCGAGGCACCACAGGAGCGGCGCGACGACGAGCGCCGCGCCGCCGATGCGGCGGCCGGGGAACCCGGAGAGGTCGGGCGCCCGGTCGGTGTCATGGAGCGGTGTCATGCGTCCAGCCTGGGCCGCGGCGGGTGCGGCCGCATTCTCCCTTCGGGACCAGCGCGGTCTCTTTGGTAGGGGGTCGGTCAGCCCGGGGAGGGAGGGGCGGCGATGAGGCCGGAGGGGTTCCGTGCGGCGGCCCGCGGCCCGGACAGGCCGGGGCGGTCCCCGACGTTTCCGGCTCCTGGAAGTTCTTCCGGGGGGCCGGTCGTCCGACCGAGGAACGCCCTGTGGAGGTACCTGACCGCCGGCGGTGATTGCGGTGGCGGCTCTGGCGGCCACCGTATGTTCCCCCGAGAGCGTGCACAGGCTCCCGCGCCGGTTGCGGCTGGGGTCGGCTGGCGGTCCGCGCCGACCGGGGACGCGCGGGCCGGGCACGGCGCGGGGAGCAGGGCCGGCGTGACGGGCGTGCGGCCCGCGCGCCGGAAGCGGGAGCCCAGGGGGCGGGTTCGGCTCCGGCCACCGGTCGCGCGTCCGCAGGGCGCGTGCCGGGATGGCGGTCCGGCCGCTCCGGTCCTCGCGGTACCAGACCAGCTGGGTGCGCATCCGCAGCGCCCGAGGCCGCCCTCACCCCGCGCACAGGACTGAGGGCGGACGCGCGGCCAGGGACGCCCGTCGCTCCTACCGCCCCGACCGCCGCGGCCAGCCGTCCCCTGGAGGCGGGTCACCACCCGCGCGATGTGTGCACCTCGGCGCCCGGGGCGGGCGGTTCGACCGCGGCGAGTCTGCGTCGCAGGAGCGCCCGTTCGGGTTCGGTGCCGGCCAGTTCCAGCGCCTGCCGGTAGGCCGCGGCGGCCTCGGCGAACCGGCCGAGCCGCTCCAGCAGGTCCGCCCGCGCGGCGTGGTAGGGATGGTAGCCGCGCAGCAGATCCTCGCCGGCCAGCTCGTCGAGCAGGGCCAGTCCCGCTTCCGGGCCGTCGCGCATCGCCACGGCCGCCGCCCGGTTCTGCGCGATGACGGGAGACGGAGCCAGCGCGAGCAGTACGTCGTAGAGCGCCACGATCTGCGGCCAGTCGGTGGCCGCCAGGTCCGGCGCCTCGGCATGCAGGGCAGCGATCGCGGCCTGCACCCCGTACGGCCCGGCCGGACCACCGGTCAAGGCGACGGGGACCAGCGCCAGCCCCTCTTCGATCATGTCGCGGTCCCAGCGGCTCCGGTCCTGGTCGTGGAGCAGCACAGGCTCGCCGTCCGGCCCGGTGCGCGCCGCCCGCCGCGCGTGGACCAGCAGCATCAGAGCGAGCAGCCCCGCGACCTCCCGCTCGCCGGGCAGCAGCCGCCGCAGGACCCGCGCCAACCGGATGGCCTCCTCGGCGACATCCGGCCGCTGCAGGTCAGGGCCCGCGCTGGCCGCGTAGCCCTCCGTGAAGAGCGAGTACAGGACCTGCAGCACGCCCGGCAGCCGCCCGGGCAGTTCGTCAGCCCCGGGCACCCTGAACGGGATGCGGGCCTCGCGGATCTTCTTCTTCGCGCGGACGATCCGCTGGGCCATCGTCGCCGGCGGCACGAGGTAGGCCCGCGCGACCTCCGGGGTGGTCAGCCCGGCCAGGCAGCGCAGCATGAGCGCCCCGCGCGCCTCGCCCGACAGAGCCGGATGGGCGCAGGTGAAGAACAGCTGCAGCCGTTCGTCGGGAAGATCAGCGCTGAGGTCCGCTGGCGGGGCGGGGGCCGCCCGGTCCGCCTCCACCTGGAGGGCGGCGAGCCGGGCGGCGTAGGCCTGGTCGCGCCGCAGCCGGTCGACGGCCTTGCGCCGGGCGGTCGTCAGCAGCCAGGCGCCGGGCCTGGCCGGGACCCCCTGGACCGGCCAGTGCACCAGCGCCGCCTCGATCGCTTCGGAGGCGACCTCCTCGGCCAGGTCCAGGTCGCCGAAACGGCGGACGAGAGTGGCCAGCAGCCGACCATGTTCCTCCCGGAACACCGACTCCACGGCCCTGCCGGCCCCCGGCGCCTGCCCCTGCACCGCGCTCAGGCCCCGAAGTCAGCGACCGGCCGCACCACGACCGAACCGCTGCCGCGTGCTCCAGGGCAGCGGGCCGCCCAGTCCAGCGCCGCGTCCAGATCCGGGACGTCGATGACGTAGAAACCGCCGAGCACCTCGCGGGTCTCCGCGAACGGCCCGTCGACGACGGAGCGCTCCCCATCCGAGCCGACCCGGACGGTAGTGGCGGTGACCAGGTCCGCCAGCGACTCCCCGGAGACCCAGATCCCCGCGTCGTGGACCGCCTTGTCGTAGGCCATCCATTCCTGCACACCGCACTCGGCGGCCCCGCCGTCCGCGTCGATCGCGCCGGCGTTGATCAGCAGCATGTACTTCATGGTGAACTCCTGTCACTTCCTGGTGCGGTGGGGCCCGCACACCATGACGACGAACGGGATACCGCCAGATCGACAGCGCCTCGTAAATTTTTCGCGCGCCCCCGACCGGGTCGGTCTTCGCCGGCCACCCACCTCACCCG
>NZ_QEIO01000155.1 GCF_003336425.1 Marinitenerispora sediminis
GGGGTGGTGCTGCTCATCCTGCTGCCCGGGGTCTTCGTGCTGGCGGCCTGCGGTAGCGCAGCCGCTCGCTCAACCAGGCCGCCAGCACGAAGACCCCGGGCAGCAGGATGAGCAGCACCACCCAGCCGAATCCGGTGCCGTAGGTGTCCAGCAGGCCGTAGCTCAGCACCCCGGCCCCCGGAATCGGCGCGGCGAAGCCGCTGTCCACCAGACCCGACATCAGCAGGACCAGGGCGATCACGGAGAGGTAGACGGCGTGCGCCCCGGTCCACCGCCACAGCAGGTAGCTCAACGCGCCCAGCGCGAGGGCCGCGGGCAGCGCCACCGTGGTGAGGACCGCGAAGACCTCCTGGAACTCCCCCGGCGACGTCTGCGGCTCGTTCTCCAGTGTCACGACGGCGAGCAGCATGGTCACCGCCCACAGCGGCAGCCAGATGGCTACCCCGACCGCCGGGATGCCGGCGGCGGCGCGGGCCAGCGGACCGCGGCGGGCCAGCAGCGGCGCGGGCAGCGGCGCGGGCGGACCGGCGGCGGCCGCCCAGACCAGCAGCGACACCAGGCAGGTGACCGCCCCGGTGAACGCCAGGAAGACGATGAGCGCCCCGAAGTCGTCGATCCCGGCCAGTCCCCCCACCAGGGGGTCCCGGATGAACGCGGGGACCAGCATCGGCGCCCGCGGCAGCACCCCGATCACGGCCGAGGCGAGCAGCGTGAGCAAGAGCGTGTACAGCACCGCGCCGGCCCGGAACCTGCGCGGCATGGCGGCGACGCACACCGCCATCGGCAGGTAGACCGGCCACAGCTCCATCTGGAAGGCGAGAGCGCGCGCGTAGCCGTCGGCCTCGGGCAGCGGGTGCTCCGGCAGGCCGTTGCTCATCAGCCCCGAGAGCGTGAACCCGGTCAGGCAGCACAGCAGGAAGGTCAGCACCGCGGCGCGCGGCAGCCCCGGGCTGAGCCAGGCCCTCGGGCGCAGCAGCCCGCGCCACGCCAGCGGTGCGACCTTGCGGGCGAACGGCGTCAGCAGCCGCAGCGCCGCGATGCGCGCCCGTCCCTCCGCCGAAGCGGGATCGCCCGCGAGCGCGTCACCGGCCAGCGCGCGCCACCAGGGCACGGCCACCGACGGCCAGCCGCTGAGCGCGGTCCGCACCGCGACGCGGCGGCCGGGCTCGTCAACGGTCTCGATGCCGATGGCCACGGCGCGGTCCCGCTCGGCCGGCGCGAGCCGGAACCCCATGCCGGCGGCGATGAGGAGTGCGCCGTCGATCGTCTCGCGGGCCTGGTGGCCGATGCGTTCCAGCCGGGCGCACCGCTCGCCGCAGCCGGGGTGCCCGCACCGGTGGCCGGCCGCGATGAGCGGGATCTCGCCGAGCACGACCGCGCTGAGCACCTGGTGTTCGGCCGGCCCGCGGGCGGCGAGGCGGCGCAGGCCGTCCGCGCTGACGTCGTGGCCCCGGTAGCGGGGCAGCGAGTCGGGCAGGTAGGCGGCGACGAACGCGGTCACGGCCGCCGCGGCGCGCTCCGGCCCGTCGATCCGCGCCAGGTAGTCGCGGTCGTAGTCGCCGTCGCCGATCTCGTCCAGCCAGGTGTGCAGCCGTGCGGCGCCGTCGTCGCAGAGCCAGCGCTCCGCGCGGTCGTGGTGTTCGCCGAATAACCGCGCCAGCTCAGCGGGTTCGCGCACGCTGTGCCCGGCGAAGGTGATGGGCGGCCGGACGCTCGTGGCGCGCAGCGGGGAGTCGGGGAAGCCGGCGCTGTCGTCGGGGATGGCCACGGTCCAGCCCGAGTCGAGCAGCCGGGTGGCGACCCGGGTCAGGCCCTCTCCCCCGTCGCCGGCCGGAACCGCCGCACCGGTGATGGCGGTGAACACCCCGGGGGCGTCCGGGCGGTCCTCGGGGGCGCGGCTGAGCGAGCGCGCTACCACCTCGTGCAGCGCCGGCGGAAGCTCGGCCCGCGCGGTGTCCGGGGCCTCGTTCAGCACCCGGTAGCGCAGCACCTCCATCGGACCGGTGCCGAAGGGCTGCCGCCCGCTCGCCGCGTAGGCGACCAGTCCGCCCCAGCAGAACATGTCGGAGGCGGGCCCGGCCCGGTGGCCGTCGTAGCGCTCCGGGCTGATCCATCCGGGGGTGCCGACGACGATGTCGGTCCGCGTCATCGACGCCTCGTCCAGCGCCTGGGCGATGCCGAAGTCGAGGACCTTGGGGCCGTCCGGCGCGAGGATCACGTTGTCCGGCTTGAGGTCGCGGTGCACGATCCCCTCGCGGTGGATCGCCGTCAGCGCCTCGGCCAGCCCGGCCGCGAACGTGCTGAGGTCGGTGCCGGTCAGCGGGCCGTGCTGCTCCAGGTAGCCGCGCAGCGTCGGCCCGGGGACGTAGGCGACCGCCAGCCACGGCTGCTCCGCGCGGGGGTCGGCGGCCAGCAGCGGCGCGACGCAGCGCCCCCGCACCCGCTGGGCGAGCTGGACCTCGCGCTCGAAACGGGCCCGGTACCCGGGATCCGCCGCGTACTCGGCGCGCACGGTCTTGACCGCCGCCGGGTAGCCGGAGGCGTCGCGCCCGAAGTACACCAACCCCATGCCGCCGGCGCCGAGTCGGCCGATGATCTGGAACGCGCCGACCTGCTCGGGGTCGTCGGCGGTGAGGGGCGCCAGCCGGGGGGTACCGGTGTCAGTCACGGTTACGGAGCTCCTCCGGACGCGGACGGGTCCCTCGGTTATACCGAACGCACTCTCCGCGAGGAAATCGCGGTACCGCAGGCCGGGCCGCATCCGCGCCATGGGAGCGATCCCCACGGCGGGCGGGCACCTCCCGGCACGGCGTCCCCCCGCTCGCCGCCGTTTCCGCCGGGAACGGCCGTGCACGGACGTCCGGCGGCCGCGCGTCCACCTCGGCGCGGCCGGCGTCGCGGCGGCGTCCCCCGCCCGGGACGGCGGGCCAGCCGTGCGGCCCGGCGGTTACGTCTCGGCGGCGGACGCCCGCCTGCGCCCGGCCGCCGACGGACGCCCCGGAGCCCGTCCAGCGGCCAGCGGCGGTGCCGCCCGGCGGCGGTCTCCCCGGGGCGCGCAGCGTTCGGGCAGGTACCGCCAGCGGACGCCCGTCCCGGCGCGGCACACGATGGCGTGGGCCCTCGCCGGTGGCCGGGCCGGCCGCCTGCCCTGTGGAGGCGGGCTGGGCGGGGCGGTCGGGTCCCACCCGGCGTCGGCGGGTTCGCGGCGTCGGGCTCAAGCCATGCCGCCGCACGGTTGCCGAGCACCGGCCCACCCCGCCTACCCTTTCCGGAGGTAGCACCTCACCGGCTCGGAGGCGCGAGCGGCCGGGTCCGGGACGAGCCCGCGTACCGTGGCGGCGGACCGTCGGCTCTGGTCGCTGCCCGATGGCGGGGTGGTCGGTCCCGACATCGACCGGCGGGCGGCAACCGGGCGTGGGGGCGAGCTGGACGGCGGAGCGGTGCCCGGTACGGCGGTGCGTCCGGCAAACGGGGCGGCGGAGGTCCGCAGGCCCTGGCCCGAATCAGCGCGTCCCGCGGGTCCGCCGCGGCGGGCCGGCCGTGCCCGGTGCGCCGGCCGTGCGTAAACGGTTCGACACCGCTCCGGCCCGCCGCGAGGATGCTCCTGATGAGAACGGACGGGATCGAGGGGAGAGACAGCGTGGCCGAGGGGACGGCGCAGGTCCCGGTCTGGCGGGCCGAGGCGGTGACGGCCGCCGAACGGGAGCGGCTGGTCGAGGTGAGCCTCGCGGCGGACCAGATGTTCGCCGCCGCCGGCCTCGCCCTGCCACCGGACGATCCGCGACCGCTGTTCGCGCGTGCCGACTGGATGTGGGTGGCGGGGCGTCCGCCCGTGGGGTTCGCGGTGCTCGGCGTGCTCGACGGCGCGGCGCACCTCGAACAGATCGCGGTGGACCCGGCACACGGCCGCCGCGGGATCGGCGGGGCGCTGCTGGCCGCCGCCTGCGCCGATGCCCGGCGCCGGGGATACCGCCGCATGACGCTGACCACCTTCCGGGACCTGGCCTGGAACGCCCCCTGGTACGCGCGGCACGGGTTCGCGCCGGTCCCCGAGTCCGCGTGGGGGCCGGAGCTGCGGGAGCAGTGGCGGGTGGAGACCGACCTCGGGATCGTGGTCGCCCCCCGCGTGGTCATGGCGCGCGACCTCGGCGCATGAGGGCGATCGCCGGGCCGCCGCGGTCTGGATAGGCTGGGGGCACGACGACCGTCGCGCGGACGCGGCCGCCCTCCGGCGCACCGCCCCGCCCGGCCTCGCGGCGCCCCGGCGTCCGGGCCGCGCGCGGGGCTCGGACCTCGGCGGACATGGAGTGATGTTCACCGCCCGCCTCGCACGGCCGTAGCACCGAAATCCCGGTAGGAGAACTGGATATGCGCCTCATGACCGTCCCGCGAACGCCGCGGAGCCGAACGGCTGACCCGGCTTCCCCACGATTCACGGCATAATCGCAGCATGCGCCTTTCTGCCCGGGTCGATTACGCGTTGCGCGCCGCGGCCGAACTCGCTGCCGCCAGTGGCGGCCCGGTTACGGCCGAACAGCTCGCGCGCGCCCAGGCCATACCCGGAAAATTCCTGGAGAACATCCTCACCCAGCTCCGCCGCGCGGGCCTGGTGCGCAGCCAGCGGGGGCCGGTCGGCGGCTACTGGCTGGCCCGCCCGGCCTCGGAGATCTCGCTGGCCGACATCATCCGCGCCGTGGACGGCCCCCTGGCCAACGTGCGCGGCGAGCGTCCGGAGCACGTCGACTACGACGGCGCCGCACGCAGCCTCCAGCAGGTCTGGATCGCGCTGCGCGCCAGTGAGCGCGCCATCCTGGAGACGGTGACGCTGGAGAACGTCGCCACCAGCAAGCTGCCCGAGTCCGTCCGCACCCTCGCGGCCGACCCCGAAGCCTGGGCCAGCTGAGAGCGGCCCCGGCCGGATTCACTGAGGCGCGCCCACCGACCTCCGGTGGGCGCGCCTCAGTGCTCGCCCCGCGCCGCGCGCGGACGGCCGGCCCTCACCGGCCGGACATCGCCTCGAACATCCAGTGCTGCTGCTCCAGATCCTCGCCCGCGGCGATCAGCAGGTCCTGGGAGAGCGGGTCCGACCGCTCGGTGTCGGCCACCCGCTGGCGGAACCGGTGCACGACACCGCCGAGCACGTCGGTGATCGTCGCGACGACCTTGTCGTCGTGCAGGTACCCCGCCTCGGGCTGGGCGATGCGGGTGTCAGCGGCGACCTTGCTGGACCGGCCGTCCGGGTTGACGCCGATCGCGACCGCCCGTTCGGCCAGCGTGTCGGTGTGCGTGCGCGCGGCCGCGACGAGTTCGTCGAGCTGGAGGTGGACGGAGCGGAAGTTGCGGCCGATCACGTTCCAGTGCGCCTGCTTGGCGACAAGCGACAGGTCGATCAGGTCGATGACCGCTCCCTGGAGAGCCTCTCCGGTCACCCGGCGGGCGTCCTCGCTGAGCGGGCTGTGGATCTTCGCCATGGTTGGATCATCCCCCCGTTGAGGTGGGTGCTGCCGTCACCTCTGCATCACTGCCCGGGGAGCGCGCCGAGTAACACCGGCCAGCGGACACGGGCGGTGGCGGTCGCCCGCCCACGTGGCCCGGAAAGCACAACGCGTCGGCCGCATCGCTGCGGCCGACGACGTTTGCTGTCCACTCCGGGCAGGTGGTTAGACACCCACCATGTCGACGACATCGGGAACGCGGTCGGGCACCGAATCGATGCCGAGGCGGTCGGGTCCGGGGACGGATTCGGTCGGGACCGATCCACTGAGCATGGCCGCCTCCTGGAGCTCGGCCAGAGCCAGTTGATCGGCGACCTCACGCAGCACCTGGGAGAGTGGGACGCCCAGGGCACCGCAGATCGACGAGAGCAGTTCGGAGGATGCCTCCTTCTGCCCCCGTTCGACCTCCGAGAGATAGCCCAACGAGACTCGCGCATCGGCCGACACCTCGCGGAGGGTGCGGCCCTGCCGCTGCCGAAGCTGCCGTAGCACGTCACCAATCAGGTGACGAAGCAGGACCATCATTCGCGCTCCCTCCCACCGGTAGCGACCTTCATAAAAAACACCGTACCTGCCTGAAGCCCGATCGTCGCACCTCATGGCTTCCTGTTCGCTGGAGGGGTAACACGATCTTGGTGATGATTTGTTCCCCCCTGCCCCTGCGTTGAACGGGTTTTGCGGCGCTATTTGAAGGTGGTTCCCGTCACGATCTGGTGCAGCGTGCGCAGCGCCGACTCGACCGTCGCCCGCCGGATGCCCGCGCGGTCACCCCCCAGACGGAGCTCCCGCACCGTGACCTGGTCATCCGGTCCGGCGACCCCCACGAAGACCGTGCCGACCGGCCGGCCGTCCTGCGGTTCCGGCCCGGCCACCCCGGTGACGGCGAGGCCGTAAGTGGCCACCAGCGCCCGCCTGGCCCCCACCGCCATGTGGTAGGCGACGTCGGGGTGGACGGCGCCGTGCTCGGCCAGCAGGGCGGCCGGGACTCCCAGCAGCTCCGCCTTGGCCGGCGTCGCATAGGCGATCACCCCGCCGCGGAACGTGGCGGAGGCCCCGGCGACGTCGGTGAGCACCGCGCCGATCAGCCCGCCGGTCAGCGACTCCGCGGTGGCCACCGTCGCCGAGCCGGCGGCGAGCCCGCGGTGCACGTCCACGGCGACCCGGTACAGCGGGTCACCGGTCTCAGACACGCGGCTCACGTGCACCGGCGAGGGCCGCACGGCGCATCCGCAGCGCCTGCACCACGTAGTCGACTCCCGTCCACACCGTGACCAGCAGCGCCGCGGCCATCACGACGTGGGCGACGATGAGCAGCATGTCGGGCAGCGGGAACAGGTAGACGCTGATCGCGACGATCTGCAGCACCGTCTTGAGCTTGCCGCCCCGGCTGGCCGGTATGACGCCGTACTTGATCACCGCGAAGCGAAGGGCGGTGATGCCCCACTCGCGGACCAGGATGGCGATGGTGACCCACCACCACAGTTCGCCGAGCATGGACAGCACGACGAGCGCGGCGCCGGTGAGCGCCTTGTCGGCGATGGGGTCGGCGACTTTGCCGAAGTCGGTGATGAGGTTGCGGCGGCGGGCCAGTTCGCCGTCGATGTGGTCGGTGATCGCCGCAAGGACGAACACCGCGAACGCGGCGAACCGCCACGCGGGGTGCTCCAGGAACATGAACGCCACGAACACCGGCACCACCACGAGCCGGCTCACCGTCAGGATGTTGGCGATGTTCCACACCGGAACCTGGTTCGCCGGCGCGGCCGCGGGGTCGGGCGCGGCGTTCATCGCACGTCTCCCGGCACGGCGCCGGCCTCGGCCTGGTGGGCGGTCACGGCCACGGAGGCGTGTCCTCCGTTCCCAGCCACGGACGCGACCAAATCAACACCGACCGCGCTGGTGACGGTGGCCCTGACCAGCTGCCCGACCACCAGACCCTCGCCGTGCAGGAGCGTGCTCCCGTCGACCTCGGGTGCCTGGTGCTCGGCGCGGCCCTCGTAGCTTCCGTCGCCGAGGTCGGTCTCCACCAGAACCTCGACCGTGCCGCCGATCCGCTCCTCGGCCCGCTGGGCCATCAGGTCCTCCGCGAGCCGGTTGAGCTCCTCGACCCGCTCGGCGACGGTCTCCTCCGGCAGCTTGCCGGACAGCCCGGCGGCCTCGGTGCCGTCCTCGTCGGAGTAGCCGAAGACGCCGATGGCGTCCAGCCGCGCCTCCTCCAGGAACGCCACCAGCTCGCCGAACTCGTCCTCGGTCTCACCCGGGAATCCCACGATGAAGTTGGACCGCGCACCGGCCTGCGGTACCCGCTCGCGGACGGTGCCCAGGAGGTCGAGGAAGCGCTCGCGGTCGCCGAACCGCCGCATGCGCCGCAGCAGGGTGCCACTGGCGTGCTGGAACGACAGGTCGAAGTACGGCACCACGCCCGGGGTGCTCGTGAGCACGTCGATCAGCCCCGGCCGCACCTCGGCGGGCTGCAGGTAGCTGACCCGGACCCGCTCGATTCCGTCGACCCCGGCGAGCCGGGGCAGCAGCTTCTCCAGGGCGCGCAGGTCGCCGAGGTCCTTGCCGTAGGAGGTGGAGTTCTCGCTGACCAGGAACAGTTCGCGGACGCCCTGCTCGGCCAGCCACTCGGCCTCCCGGACGATGTCGTCGGGCCGACGGGAGATGTAGGCGCCGCGGAAGGACGGGATGGCGCAGAAGGTGCACCGCCGGTCGCAGCCCGAGGCGATCTTCAGGTTCGCGACCGGGCCGCCGGCGAGCCGGAGGCGCGGAACACGGGGACCGGAGGCGGGGGCGAGGCCGTCCGGCAGCGGCTGGAACTCCGCGTGGCCGGGAACATGCACGCCGGTGGCCGGACGCTCGGCCGGGGAGATGGGAAGCAGGGTACGGCGGTCGCGGGGATCGTGCGGCACGAGCGACTTGCCCTGCAGCACATCGTCGAGCCGCTGGTCGATATCGGCGTAGTCGTCGAAGCCGATCACCTGCGCCTCTGGCAGCGCCTCGGCGAGCTCGGAACCGTAGCGCTCCGCCATGCAGCCGGCGGCCACCACGCGGGTGCCGTCCTCGGCCGCGTTGAGCAGCGCCTCGATGGAGTCCTGCTTGGCGGCCTCGATGAAGCCGCAGGTGTTCACGACGACGACGTCGGCGCGCTCACCGTCCGCGGTGTCGACCAGGTCCCAGCCGCTGGCCGCCAGCCGCCCGGCGAGTTCTTCGGAGTCAACCTCATTGCGCGCGCACCCCAGGGTGACGAGCGAGACGGTTCGGCGCGATGACATAGCTTCCAAGATTAAGGGAACACACGGGTGCGGCGCTCCGCCGCCCGTTCCAGGGTAGGTCGTCCCGGCCATCCCCGGCGACGACACCGGGCCCAATCCTCCGCGGCGAACACGGAAACGGCACAGCCTCCGTGGCGGAAACGGGCAGCACAGCCTCCGTGGCGGAAACGGACAACACAGCCTCCGCGGCGAAAACGGACAACACAGCCTCCGCGGCGGAAACGGGCAGCACAGCCCCCTGGCAGGAACGGGTGACACCACCTGCGTCGCCGAAACCGGAACCCCGTCGATCGTTGGTAAGGAATTGGCGTGCGGTCAGTGGCGTCGGAAGCCGACACCCCCCGCCCCGCGCCCTCCGCCTTGGGACGCGCGGCCCAGCACGCCTTCATCGACGGTCCCGGCGCCCCGACAAGGGAAGCCCGGCCCCCGGCGGCCCCACGCGCCGCATCGCGCGCCGTCAGCCTGTACGCCCGGGGGCCGCGCGGTCACCCCTCCTGCACGTCCGCGTCCTGCACGTCTCCGTCCCTCTTCACCCCTTCGGGGCCCAGGGTCAGCTGGTTCGTCCCGCCCGCGAACTCCGCCGGCCCGAGCTGCTCTCCGTTGACCTCCACCCGGACCCCGTCGACGTTGCCGACGTGCAGCCGCAGTTCCTGCGGCGCGCTCCAGTCGCGGCTCTCCCCGCCGTCGAGCACGCCCGTGAACAGGTCATGCCCCTCGGCGTCGCTGACGCTCAGCCAGGTGGGCTCGCTCGCCTCCAGGCGCAGGCGGACCTCCTCCGGCTTGTTGTCCACCGCCGTCCGCTCGGCCCGCCGCTCCTCGGCCGCCCGGCGCTCCGCCGCCTCCGCCGCGCCGAGCGCCGCGGCCCGCTCGGCGTGCTTGTCATCGCTGTCGGCCGGGCGGGGCCAGGCGTGCGCGGCCGCGGCGATGCCGACCCCTGCTACGAGGGCGGCCGCGACGATCGGCCAGCGTCGCCGCGTCGGGGTCTCGATCGGTCTGGCCCGGCGGCGCCGGAGCTCGTCGGAGGTCCGTGGCGCCGGGGCGTGCGCGACCCCGCCGCTGTCGTACATCTCGATCAGTGGTTGCGAATCGATGCCCAGGGCCCGCGCGAGACCGCGGATATGACCGCGGGCGTAGAAGTCGCCCCCGCAGGCGGTGAAGTCGTCCCGCTCGATGGCCCTGATGACCGACTCCCGGATGCTCGTGCGCGCGCTCAGCTCGTCGACCGAGTAGCCGACCTGCGCGCGGACGCCGGCGATGATCTGACCAATCGTCGTCATATCCGCTTCCCTCCCGGTCCGGGCGCGCACGCCCTCGTGCGTCCACTGGGGTCCGGTCCGGGGCTCGGGCGCGGCGTGCGGCCCACTCCCAGCCACGCCTCGTACCCCCCGAAACCATGTCACGACCCACTGTGACGGATCACGATCGCGGCGACTGCCGGGGCACGCCCCCCGGACGGTCAAAAAAGGGTCAGTTCGCCCACTTCTCCACGCTTCGCCGTAGTTCGGCGCCGCCCCGGGCGGCCGGCAGGCCGGCTGGTGCCGTGCCCGCCTCCGCCGGGACGTCAGCCGGCTCTGAGCTGCGCCAGGGTCTCGGGCAGGTCCTCCGGCTTGACCAGGACGTCGCGGGCCTTGGAGCCCTCGCTCGGCCCGACGATGTCCCGGCTCTCCATGAGGTCCATCAGACGCCCCGCCTTGGCGAACCCCACCCGCAGCTTGCGTTGGAGCATCGAGGTCGAACCGAACTGCGTGGTGACCACCAGTTCGATGGCCTGGAGCAGGAGGTCGAGATCGTCGCCGATCTCCTCGTCGATCTCCTTCTTCCGGGCCTCCGCCGTGCCCACGTCCTCGCGGTAGGTCGGCTCCGCCTGCTTCTTGCAGTGCTCGACGATCGCGCGGATCTCCTTCTCCGAGACCCAGGCGTTCTGCAGGCGGATCGGCTTGCTCGACCCCATGGGCAGGAAGAGCGCGTCGCCCTTGCCGACGAGCTTCTCGGCGCCCGGCTGGTCCAGGATGACCCGGCTGTCGGACAGGCTGGAGGTCGCGAACGCCAGCCGGGACGGCACGTTGGCCTTGATCAGGCCCGTGACGACGTCCACGCTGGGCCGCTGGGTGGCCAGCACCAGGTGGATGCCGGCCGCCCGCGCGAGCTGGGTGATCCGCACGATGGCGTCCTCCACGTCGCGCGGCGCCACCATCATCAGGTCGGCCAGCTCGTCCACGACCACCAGGAGGTACGGGTACGGCTCGTACACGCGCTCGCTGCCCGGCGGGGCCGTCAACTCGCCGATGCGCACCGCTGCGTTGAAGTCGTCGATGTGCCGGTACCCGGAGGCCGCCAGGTCGTCGTAGCGCCGGTCCATCTCCCCCACGACCCACTGCAGCGCCTCGGCCGCCTTCTTCGGGCTGGTGATGATGGGCGTGATGAGGTGCGGGATGCCCTCGTACATGGTCAGCTCGACCCGCTTGGGGTCGACCAGGATCAGCCGCACCTCGTCCGGCGTGGCCCGCATCATGATGGAGGTGATGAGGCCGTTGATGCAGGTGGACTTGCCCGCGCCGGTGGCGCCCGCGACCAGCACGTGCGGCATCTTGGCGAGGTTGGCCACCACGTTGGCGCCCTCGACGTCCTTGCCGAGTCCGACCAGCATGGGATGGTCGTCGGAGGTGGCCTGGGGCGAGCGCATGACGTCGCCGAGGCTCACGATGTCCTTGTCGGTGTTGGGGATCTCCACGCCGATCGCGGACTTCCCCGGGATCGGCGAGAGGATCCGCACGTCGGCGCTCTTCACCGCGAGCGAGATGTTCCTCGTCAGCGCGGTCACCTTCTCGACCTTCACCGCCGGCCCGAGTTCGATCTCGTAACGGGTCACCGTCGGCCCGCGGGTGAACCCGGTCACGGAGGCGTCGATGTTGAACTGCTCCAGCACCCCGGTGAGGGCGTCCACGACGACGTCGTTGGCCTTGGTGCCCGCCTTGGGCGGGGTGCCGGGTTTGAGGAGCCGCGGCGCCGGCAGCTCGTAGTCCCCGTCCACGACACGGGAGGGGATGGCGAGCTGCTCCACACCCGCCGGTGCGGGCGTGGGGTCGGGTGCCGGTGCGGGGGTCGTCCGGGC
>NZ_QEIO01000156.1 GCF_003336425.1 Marinitenerispora sediminis
CGAGAGGGAAATACCCGGTCCCATTTCGAACCCGGTCGTTAAGCTTCTCAGCGCCGATGGTACTGCCCTGTTGGGTGGGAGAGTAGGTCGCCGCCGGACGTTTTTTTGGGGGTCGCCCTTTGGGGCGGCCCCTCTTTTTTGTTGTGTGGCGTTCAGCGGCTGACGCGGTCCAGCTCGCTCACGTCCTCATGTGAGAGGCAGAGCCCCGCGCCGGCGATGTTCTCGCGCAGGTGTGCCGTCGATGACGTGCCACCGTGACGCCAACCGTCCCTGTCACCGTCTCCTTGAGCTGACCGACCTCGGTCTCTCGCTCCAGCACATGGCGCGCGGGCTCAGAGACCGGGCGCAGACGCACATGGTCGAGGTCCGCGCGAACCGCGACGACGACGACGCGCGTACCTCCTGACGACTCGCATCCCGCCTCCAGCGGCTCTGCATTCCCAGTGCCGCACCCTCGGAGGCGCGGGTGGCGGGGGCGGGGGACGGGGTCCCGCGCCGCTCCGATATCCACGTTGTTTGGGCACGCGGCGGCATCCTCGCATACCGTCGTAGTTCCTGAGTTCGTGCTGTACGCGGCGCTCGGCTGAGGCCATAGGCTCGGTGCAGGACGAGGAATGAGTTCCGGCAGCAAGGGGTGTATGGACTGGTGACGAGCATCGGCGTGGCAGGGCGGATCGGGCAATTCACGTTGGAGAACGGGCTCCGGTTGGTGACCGCCCCGGCCGCCACCGGGCAGGTGGCCGCGGTCAACCTGTGGTACGGGGTCGGTTCCCGGCACGAGGTCCCCGGCCGGACCGGGTTCGCCCACCTGTTCGAGCACCTGATGTTCCAGGGGAGCGGCAACGTCGCCAAGGGCGAGCACTTCGAGGCGGTCGAGCGCCTCGGCGGCGACATCAACGCCTCCACGTCCACCGACCGCACCAACTACTTCGAGACCGTCCCGGAGCACGCCCTGGACCTCGCGCTGTGGCTGGAGGCCGACCGGCTGGCCACCCTGCGCGACGGCATGAGCCAGGAGGTGCTGGACAACCAGCGCGACGTCGTCAAGAACGAGCGCCGCCAGCGCTACGACAACGTCCCCTACGGCACAGCCCTGGAGCGCATCCTGCGGCTGGCCTATCCCGAGGGCCACCCCTACCACCACCCGACCATCGGCTCCATGGCCGACCTCGACGCCGCCGATCTCGACTACGTGCTCTCCTTCCACCGGCGCCACTACGGACCGGACAACCTCGTGCTGACCGTCGTCAGCGACCTCGACCCCGAGGACGTGCACGAGCGTGTCCGGCGCTACTTCGGCGGCATCGCCCCGCGCGGCACGGTCGCCGAGGCGCCCGAGGCGGCGCTGGACGGCCCCATCGGCGGGCCGGTCGGCGAGACCGTCGTCGAGACCGTGCCGGCGCCCGCGGTGTTCCTCGGCTTCCGGGTGGGCCCGTACGGCAGCCGCGAGTTCGACATCATGCACCTGGCCGCGGCCGTCCTCGGCCAGGGGCAGGGCAGCCGCCTCTACCAGCGGCTCGTGGTGGAGCGCGGCCTGGCCGCCGACGACGGCGGTGGCGCCGCCGACCTCCTCGCGTTCCGCTACACGCCGAGCCTGGTGCTCGTCAGCATGATCGCCCGCGAGAACGTCAGCGGCGACGAGCTGGAGGCCGCCATCCTGGAGGAGATCGCCGGCCTGGCCGAGGGGGTCGGCGAGGAGGAGCTGGAGCGGGCCCGCGCCGTCCTGGAGCGCGACCACCTGCAGTCCATCTCCACCCCGTCCGGGCTGGCCGACACACTCAGCAGCTGCGCCCAGCTGTTCGGCGACCCCGAACTCGCCTACACCTGGCCGCAGCGGTGGGCCGACATCACCACGGACGACATCGTCACCCACGCCAAGCGGCTGCTCACCGCCGAGAACCGGTTGGTCCTGCGCTTCGAGCCCGGGGCGCAGCCGTCGGCCGAGGCAGCCGCGGAGGTCGCGGAGAGCGGCACCGGGCTCGGGGACGAGACCGGCGTCGAGCACGGTGCCGCGGACGGCGCCGCCGGCGACCCGGCGGGCGCGTCCTGAGCCGGCGATCGCCCGACGGCCGCCGCGCGCCGCGCGCGGAGCGGCGGCCCTCCGCCCACCACCGTCGTTCCGCGGGGACCGGCGCCCTCGCCGCAGCCGGCCCGCGCACCCTGACGCAGAGGAAGAGTCGTTTTGAGTAAGCTTCAGCTCCGACCCACGCTCGGCGCCCCCAAGCCCTACACGTTCCCCAAGCCCAGCCGCGTGCGTGTCGGCAACGGCACGGTCGTCGCCATCGACGTCCCCGGTCAGTCCTATGTGGCGGTCCGCCTGGTCCAGCCGGCCGGCGGCGCCGCCGAGCCGCTCGACCGCATGGGCGTGGCCGGGCTGACCAACGAGTCGCTGGAGGACGGCGTCCAGGGGAACAGCTCACTCGCGCCGGCGCTGGAGCGGCACGGCGCGGAGTGGGTGTCCCGGGTCACCTGGGACAGCTTCGTGACCGGCGTGGACGCACCGGCCAACCGCGTGGTCGACGCCACGGCACTGCTCGCCGAAGCCGTCCGGACGCCGGCGCTGCGTCCGCAGGACGTACTGCGCCGCCGGGACCAGCTTGTCGAGCGCTTCTGGCTGGAGGCGTCGGTCGCCTCGACGCTGGCCGCCCGCAGCATCGGCGGCCAGCTGTTCGCCGGCCGCTACGCCACCCCGCTCAGCGGCGGGCCGGCCCGGCTGCAGGAGATCACCCCGGAGCTCGTCGCGGAGTTCCACAGCGAGGCTGTCGCCTCCGTCGCCGGCACGCTGGTCGTGGTCGGCGACCTCACCAACATCGACGTGGCGGAGCTGGGTAAGACCGTGTTCGGCGACGCCGAGGCGGCGCCGGCCCGGCCGGTCACCACGCCCGGGTCGGCGTCCGGTGAGCTGCCGCGGATCCTGGTGCTGGACCGTCCCGGATCGGTGCAGTCGGCGCTGGTGTTCGCGCACCGGGCGCCGGCGCGCGCGGAGATCGACCTGCCGCGGGCCGAGGGCATGAGCGACGTGCTGGGCGGCATGTTCACGTCGCGCCTGAACATGGAGCTGCGGGAGCGGCTCGGCTACACCTACGGGGTGGGCTGCCGGTTCGACCTCCGCCGGGACAGCGGGGTGTTCCTGATCAGCACCCAGGTCGAGGCGCCCACCACAGCGCACTCGATCACCGCCACGCTCGCCGAGATCGAGCGGCTGCAGGCCGACGGCGTCACCGAGGGCGAACTCGCCGCGGTGCGGGAGTCCAACACGGTCGGCCTTCCGGTCAGCTACTCCACGGCCCGCAGCCTGGCCGGGGCGCTGGTGGAGATGGTGGTGCACGATCTTCCGGAGGACCACGTCGACCGCCTGCGCGCCGGGTTCGAGCGGGTGACCGCCGAGGACCTGCACCAGGCCGCCCGGGAGTACCTGCGGCCGCGCGAGTCGGTCGTCATCGTGGCGGGCGACGCCAAGGAGCTGCGCGGGTCGCTGGAGGAGACCGGATTCGGCCCCGTGGAGGTCCGCGATCCGGAGTCGCTCTGGACCTGACCGCCCTTTCCGGACCGGAAGGCCGGCAGCGGACCCCGCGCGCGGCGCGCGGTCCGTGGCCGGCCCCCGGTTCGGCGTGGCAGGATCGGGAAGGGAGAGAGCGGGCAGGCGTGTCGCCGTACCGGCGTCGGGAGACGGCCGAATCCCAACCCGGATGACGGCGTGCGCGTAACCACCTGCTCTAATGTCCTGTGCACCTGATATAACGAGGGATCCGTCCCATCCCCGACGAGACCGCCACCGTAAGAGTCCGCAGGAGGCCACCGTGCCCCGTGATCTGACGCTTTAGAAGCCGTGTCCTCCATCGAAAAGCCCCATGCAGAGCGGGACCCCTCGTCGCCGCGAACCCCTCGACCCTCGAGGCCGGTCCGGACGAGCGTGTTCTCGCCGGCCGGTACCACCTGCAGGACCCGATCGCGCGCGGCGGTGTCGGGACCGTGTGGCGGGCCCGGGACCTCGTCCTGGACCGCGAGGTGGCGGTCAAGGAGCTTCGGCTGCCCGCCGACCTGAGCGACGCCGAGCGCAACTCGCTGCTGCGCCGCACCACTCGTGAGGCGCGCGTCGCGGCCCGGCTCACGCACCCCAACGTCGTGACCGTCCTCGACGTCGCGAACGAGGACGGCCGTCCGTGGATCGTCATGGAGCTCGTGGTCGCGCGGACGCTCGCCGAGATCATCCAGCTGGCTGGGCCGCTGCCCTACCAGCGGGTGGCGGAGATCGGCCTCCAGCTCATCAGCGCGCTCAAGGCCGCCCATGACGAGGGCATCATCCACCGGGACGTCAAGCCCGAGAACGTGATGATCAGCGAGGACGGCCGGGTGGTGCTGACCGACTTCGGCCTGGCCGCGTGGACGGGGGAGTCGGCCCTGACCACGTCCGGCCGGATCATCGGCTCGCCGTCCTACATCCCGCCGGAGCGGGCGAAGGCCGGGCCGGTGGGGCCGGCGTCGGATCTCTGGTCGCTGGGGGCCACGCTGTACTCGGCGGTCGAGGGCCACCCTCCGTACAACCGCAAGGGCTACATCGCGATCCTGCGCGGCGACGACCTGGAGGAGCCGCCGCCGGCCGAGAGCGCCGGGCCGCTGGCCCCGGTGCTGGCCGGCCTGCTGCACGTCAGGCCGGAGGACCGGCTGACCGCCGAGAACGCCACCAAGATGCTGCGGATCGCGGCGCTGGCGCCCTACGCTCCGGAGACCAGCCCGGAGACCGCCGCGCGCAGCGCGGCCGAGACCCGGGAGCCGGCCGCCGACGGATCCGCCCGCGAACTGGCGCGGGACCACTTCCGGGCGGGGGCGCACGTCCTGCGCAGCTCGCTGCAGGAGTCGGTGTCGGAGTCGATGTCCTCGCTGCACGACGCGATCCAGCGGCATCGTCCCGAGTCGGTGAGCTCGCTGCTCACGTCGATCCGCGAGTCGACCGACACGCTCGGCCTGACGAGTTCGGGGAAGCACCGCACCCGGCGGCCGACGGCGATGGTCATCACCGCGGCGGCGGGGGTGCTGGTGCTGCTGGCCGTGGTGCTGTGGGCGCTGCTGTTCCGCTGATCCGGGAGGTGCGCGGTGCGGCCGCGGTCCGGGGTGCCGAACGGCGAGAAGGCGCGGGATCGTCCCGCGCCTTCTCGCGGGTGGGGCCGGCGAGATTCGAACTCGCACTGTCACGAACCTAAATCGTGTGCCTCCTGCCGTTGGGCTACGGCCCCTCGCCGGTGGGAGCGGTCGTCGGCGGCGCGGCCCGCCGAGCTCCCGGCCGGACGCCTCCCCGAGAGTGGCAGCCCCGGCAGGGGAACGCAAGTCGCCGGGCGCCTCGGGTGACCAGCGCCCCATCCTAGCGGTTCGGGGCAGGCCGGGGGCGGTGCCGCGGTGACCGGGCCGGCCGCGGAGCCGGCCCGGCGGGGCGGTCACAGCCCGAGTTCGCGCCTGATCCGGTCGACGTGCCCGGTGGCCTTCACGTTGTAGAAGGCCCGGCGCACGGCGCCGTCGGAGCCGATGACGATCGTCGAGCGGATGACGCCCTGCACGATCCGGCCGTAGTTCTTCTTCTCCCCGTAGGCGCCGTAGGCGGTCAGGACCTTCTTCTCGGGGTCGCTGAGCAGCGGGAAAGTCAGCCCCTCCTTGGCGCGGAAGGCCGCGAGCTTGTCGGTGGGGTCGGGGGAGACGCCCAGCACCGTGATGCCGGCGGACTCGAACGCCCGCAGGTTGTCGCGGAAGTCGCAGGCCTGCGTCGTGCATCCGGGAGTCATGGCCGCCGGGTAGAAGTACAGCACGACGCTGTCGCCGGCGGCGGCGAGCACCTCCCGGAGGGCGACGGGCTTGCCGTCGGCGTCGTCGAGCGTGAAGTCGGGGGCGGTGTCGCCGGGCTGCAGCCGGACGGTGGACTCGCTCACGTTTTTACCTTTCCGGAAACGACGGGGATCGGCGAGGCGTCCCGCCTGCGCACGAAGTCCCAGCTTATTGTCGTGTCTGACCGGATTCTGAGCGACCGGACAACCGCGACCGCGGCTGCGGCGTCAAACTGCCACGACGAGCATGTGGCCGTTGGTTCGCCTGCGGTTCATCCCGTGTTCGCCGGCTCGACGCACAGCGGCCTGTCGCTCCCCGAGAGCGCGTGCGAGGCGACCCGCATTCTCGTCTCCGAGGCCAGTGATGGCTCTCATCCCTGGAGGCTCCGGCATGTCCAGTTTCACCCTGCGCGATATCAGAGAACTCACGTACAAGCCACGCGACTCCTGGTGGACGGTACTGCTGGTGGACCCACTGGCGGCACGCCTGGTGAAGTTCACCGCCAACCGCACGTCCATCACGCCGAACCAGCTGACCGTAGCGGCGCTGGTGCTGGGAATGTTCGCCGCCGGCTGCTTCGCGATGGCGGAGCCCGGCTGGCTGGTGGCCGGTGCGCTGCTGTTCCACCTCAGCTTCGTGCTGGACTGCATGGACGGCAAGATCGCCCGGTTGAAGGGCAACGGCTCGGTCTTCGGTAGCTGGCTGGACTACGTCTTCGACCGGCTGCGCGTGCTCGTCTGCGCGGTCGCGCTCATGGGCGGCCAGTTCGCGAAGACCGGCGACCAGGTCTTCATCTGGTTCGCCATGGGCATCGTGTTCACCGACATGTTCCGCTACCTCAACTCGCCGCAGATGGCCAAGGTGCGCAGGAGCATGCGGCGCAACCTGACCCGGGCGATCCGGGAGGCGGACGAGGCGGGGGCCGCCGCCGGCGACCACCGCAGCGAGCACGCGGTGTCGGCGATGGCGGCCGGCGACCGGTTGAGCCGGAGCCTGTCCGCGGACCAGCAGCTGGACGAGGTCGTCGAGCCGCAGGGGGAGGAGATCGAGGAGATCGCCGTGCCGGCGGCGGGGGCGGCCGCTGCGGTGCCGGGCGACGGCGGGCGGTCGGCCCGCTCCGCGGTGTCCGGTGTGCTGCGGCCGTCCTCGGCTCCGGTCGTCGACGCCGCGGCCGTCGAGGCGGCGGCGGCCGACGACGAGGCGGAGGGCGAGGACGCGGCGGAGGGCGAGGACGCGGTCGGCGCGCCGACGGCCGGGCGCCGCGCACGCGAGGTGCAGGCGACCGAGCTGCAGCGCCGTTTCCACACCTACTTCCCGTGGTACATCCGGTTCCGGGACGCGCTGCGGGCGCGCCGGATCCGGCCGCACCTGGTCAGCGGCATCGAGTTCCAGATGGGGACGTTCATCGTCGCGCCGCTGGTGGGCGCGGTGACGCTGGCGGCGTCTCCGTGGGGGCTGCTCGGCACGATCACGGTGTCGGGCGTGCTGATGCTCGCCTTCGAGCTGCTGCTCATCTACAAGCTGTGGCTGTCGACCCGGGAGTACACGCGGGTCGTGGCCGGGATCCAGGCGGCGGTGCGCCAGGCCGCTCCGGCCGGCTGGGAGGCGGGCGGGACCGCGGCGGAGCGGTCGGCCGGTGCGCCGGCGGGCGCGGGGCACGCTCCGGGGGAGAGCCGCGGTGCGATGACCCCGGACCTGGCGGACGCGGGGAACGGCGCGGGGGCGGTCACGGTTCCGGAACGGAACGGCGTCGCTTCGGCGGGCTGACGGCGGCGGATCCGCCCGGTGGGGGCGCCGTGGTGTGCGGGATCGGGCGGAGGCCCGGCCCCGCGGCCGACCGGGCACGCGCGCGTCCCCGCCGTTCATCACCTATTGTTGACCAAGTTCATGCGGGCGGACCAGGAGCGGCGCCGGGCCACGGCCCGGCGGTGTCCCGCCTCCCGGGCGCCCGTGCCGCCGGGCCGGAGCAGACCCTCGCTTGGTCTTTGGGAGTTCAGCAGCGATGGCCAGTTTCACACTGGAAGAGGTCAGAGAGCGCACCTGCAAGGCGCGCGACTCCTGGTGGACGGTGTGGGCGGTCGATCCGCTGGCGCTGCGGCTGGTCCGGATCGCGGCCGGGCGCACGTCGCTCACCCCCGACCACCTGACGGTGGCCGCGCTGCTGTTCGGCCTGGGCGCGGCGGCGTGCTTCGCGATGGGGTCGTGGCCGTTCCTGCTGTGCGGCGCGGTGCTGTACTACCTGTGCTTCCTGCTGGACTGCATGGACGGCAAGCTGGCGCGGCTCACCGACCGCGAGACGCTGTTCGGCTCGTGGATGGACTACGTCTTCGACCGGTTCCGGGTCCTGGTGTGCGCCATCGCGCTGATGGGCGGTCAGTACGTGCTCACCGGCGAGGTGGTGTTCGTCTGGCTGGCACTGGCGGTCGTCTTCTGCGACATGCTGCGCTACCTCAACGCGCTGCAGGTGTACAAGACCCGCCGGGAGATGCGGTCGCACATCGCCGGGGCGCTGGAGCGCGCTCGGGCGACGCTGTCGATGCTGGAGCCGACCGAGCCGGGCGGCGCCGGGCAGCCGATGAGCGACACGGGTGAGCAGGCCGTGCTGCGGCACGGGATCTCGGTGCTGGAGCAGATCCTGCGGACCCAGACTGAGCGGGAGACGAAGTACGACCGCGACGCCGGCAAGCAGCCGGACGTCCGGCTGCCGCGGATCGACCTGCACCAGGAGTTCCGCACCCGGTTCCCGTGGTATCAGCGCATCTGGGACTTCCTGCTCGCGCGCCGGATCCGTACCCACCTCGTGAGCGGCATCGAGTTCCAGATGGCGGTGTTCATCCTGGCCCCGCTGGCGGGGGCGGTGGCGAGTGCCGCGATCGTCTGGATCACCGTGATCGTGGGGGCGCTGCTCCTCGCGTTCGAGATTGCGATCGTCTATAAACTGTGGTTGTCCACGCGGGATTTCTTCCGGGTTGTGGACGGTATCGATGGCGCGTTGAGGCTCACGCGCTCGCCTGACGACGAGGCCGGCGCGCGGCCGGCCGGGGACTCCACGCAGGCGACTCTGCGGCAGTAGCGGAAGGAAGCGGCTTTATGGAGGGACGCGACCCCGCGAGGGCGCGCCGTGACCCGGCCAGTGTGCAGGCCGAGATCGAACGGACGCAGGCCCGGCTGGTGTCGAACGTCGACGCGATCGCCGACCGCACGAACCCGAGGAACGCGGCCCGCCGCGGTCTGCGGCAGCTGCGCGACGCTGGCGGCCACCTCGTCGAGGAGGCCCGCACGCTGGTCGGGGGCGGCGGTGCGGTGCGTATCGACACCGAGGTCGTCGAGGCGCCGGAGGGAAGTGTCCGGCTGAAGCACGACGACGAGGTGGTGTCGACCTACAGCACGCGGGGGCAGCTGCCACCGGAGGCGGTGCTGATCGGTGTCGGCGTCGGTGTGGTGGTGGTCGTCGGGCTCGCGGTGCTCTGGCGGCGGCGCCGGCGCTGAGTCGGCCGTGCCGCCGCGGGCGGTGGTGGAAGGCGTCGGCGCGCCAGCGCCGGCGCCTTCTTGTCCGTTTCCGGGGCAGGCCGGTTGTTAGGTCTCCGGGGCACGCCGGCTGGCACGTCTCCGGGCAGGCCGGGCTCAGAGGAAGGTGCGCCCCTCGCCGCGGTAGGTGGGGACGGTCGCGGCCACCCGGGTCCCCTCGACGAGGTGCAGCACCGGGAAGCGCTCGCACAGCTCGCCGGCCTTGGCGTGCCGCATCCACACGCGGTCGCCGACGGCGAGGGCGGCGGCGGCGGGGCCGAGCAGCGGTGTCTGGGTCTCGCCGGCGCCCTCGGAGGCGCTGTAGCGCAGCCCGGCGGGCAGGTACGGCTGCGGTAGCCGGTCGGCTCCGGCGGCGCCGGAGGCCGGGTAGCCGCCGCCCAGTGCGGTGGCCACCGCCGGGGCGGGACGGCGCACGACGGGCAGCGCGTAGAGGGCGGCGGGGCGGCCGGAGAAGGCGCGGTAGTCATCGAAGAGCCGCGGGTGGTAGAGGCCGGACCCGGCCGCGACCTCGGTGACGGCGCGTTCCCGCGCGGTCAGGTGCACGCTCCCGGTGCCGCCGCCGTTGACGAACCGGAGGTCGGCGACGTCGCGGACCGCGGCCACGATGGCGGCGCGGCGGCGGGCGAGCTCGGTCGCGGAGCGCCGCTGCGCCCAGCGCACGACGCGGCCGTAGAGGGGGCGGCCGGCGGGAGCGTCACCGACTCCGGCGATCTGAGCTTCGTAGGCCATGACGCCGTCCAGCCGCAGCTGGGGGCGGCGGGTGATCTCTCGGGCGAGAGCGGCGGCCTGGGCCGGGGTCCGCACGGGGGAGCGCAGGGCGCCGATCCGCAGCCGCGGCCCGAGGGGCTGCCAGCTGGTGTCGACGTCGAGGCAGACCCGGACGGGGCGGACCGGATCAGGGGCGGCGGCGGTGATGATGTCGAGGTGGGCGACGTCGTCGACCATGAGGGTGACGGAGTCCAGGGCGCGCGCGTCGGCGGCGAGTGCGGCGATGGCGCGGGTGTCGGTCGTCGGGTAGCCGACGAGGACGTCGTCGCTGACGGGGTCCGGGGCGGCGCCGTCCGCGGGGTCGCCGGTGGCCAGCCAGAGGGCTTCGGGGAGGGTGAGGGCGAGGATGCCGGCGAATCCCGGGCGGGCGAGGACGTCGCGGAGCAGGTGCCGGCAGCGCACGGACTTGCTGGCGACCCGGATCGGGGTGCCGGCGGCACGGCGGACCAGGTCGGCGGCGTTGGCGTGGAAGGCGGGGAGGTCGACGATCGCGAAGGGGGGTTGCAGCCCGGCGGTCGCCGCGTCGTAGCGGTCGCGAACGGTCGTCATGGGAGCACCATCCCACGATTTCGCGAATATTATTCATGTTTCCTTGGGTGGGCGCCGCGTTCCGCGGTTACCGCTTCCGCCCCGCCGACCGGGCTAACCTGGGGAGGTGTCCCGCTCGGTCGATTTCCGCTGGAGTGCCCTGAGTCATGAGTGATCGCGAGTACGTGCTGACGCTGTCCTGCCCCGACGGCCGTGGGATCGTCGCCGCGGTGGCGAACCTGCTCGCCGGGCACGGATGCAACATCACCGAGAGCCAGCAGTACGGCGACGCCTACACCGGGCGCTTCTTCATGCGGGTGCAGTTCGCGGCCGAGGAGCCCTCGGCGGCCGAGGACGCGCTGCGCGCCGCACTCGCGGCGCTCGCGGCGGACTTCGGTATGGACTGGGGCCTGTGGCGGCGCGACGTCCGGCCGCGCACGCTCGTGATGGTCTCCCGGTTCGGGCACTGCCTCAACGACCTGCTGTACCGGCGGCGCAGCGGGCTGCTCGACGCCGAGATCGTCGCGGTCGTCTCCAACCACCCCGACCTGGAGTTCCTCGCCCGTTCCTACGAGCTCGACTTCCACCACCTGCCGGTCACCCCGGAGACCAAGCCGCGCCAGGAGGCGCGGCTGCTGGAGCTGGTCGAGTCCTACGACGTCGAACTCGTGGTGCTCGCCCGCTACATGCAGGTGCTCTCCGAGGACCTGTGCGCGAAGATGTCCGGCCGCATCATCAACATCCACCACTCGTTCCTGCCGAGCTTCAAGGGCGCCCGCCCCTACCACCAGGCGCACGCGCGCGGCGTGAAGCTCATCGGGGCGACCGCGCACTACGTCACCGCCGACCTCGACGAGGGCCCGATCATCGAGCAGGAGGTGGCGCGGGTCGACCACACGGAGAGCCCCGAGCAGCTCACCGCGGTCGGCCGCGACCTGGAGTCGCAGGCCCTCTCGCGCGCGGTCAACTGGCACGCGCAGCGCCGGGTGCTGCTAAACGGCGCCAAGACGGTGGTGTTCCGCTAGCCGGCCGGTGCGCGCGGGCACCCCGTGCCGCACAGGCCGCCGCCGAGGTGCGGTCGGGCCGTGCGCGGCCGGGACCGGGGTCCGGGGGTGTGCGGCTGCGGCGCCGCAGCCGCACCGCGTCCTTCGGCGGCGCCTGAGTGCCTCTCCCGCTCTCCCCCCCCGTGCGCGGCTTCCCCGTGTTCGGCTCCGTCCCCC
>NZ_QEIO01000157.1 GCF_003336425.1 Marinitenerispora sediminis
CGCGGGGGTGGGCCGGGAGGGCCCTGAGAGACGGATGGCGATGGCGGGACGCGGACGAGGTGCCGGCGGTTCGGCGGTGGCGCGGGCAACCGCCCGGTCGCGGTGACCCGCTGCCCCGTGCCGCACACGGGGCGGCGACGAGGAACCGGGGTACGCCGCCGGCGCTCCAGCTGCGGGCGGCTCCGCCCGCAGCCGCCGTTCCGGGCCCCGACGGCCGCGGGGAGGTCCGTGCCCGCCCGGAGATCAGTGGTCTCGGCGCGGCCCCGCACGGGACGGGCCCGCGTCGGTCGGCGCGTGTTCCGGCGCCGGGCGGTGGGACGCTTCGCCGCTGACGCGACCGTCCCGGAGGGGCCGGACCTCGGTGACTCCCCGGGCGCCAAGCTGTGCCGGCGTCCGCCCGGGCCCACCGCGGCTTTCGGCCGGCGGCCAGGCAGAGGGCTCCGCGGGTCCGCACACCGCCGATGAGCGTTCCAGAGCGAACACGGCAGCGGCGGGTGCGGTCGGGGGCATGGCCCCGGCCGCACCCGCCGGCAGGCGGCTAGTGCGGGTTGACGACGACCTCGACCCGCTGGAACTCCTTGAGGTCGGTGTAGCCGGAGGTCGCCATGGTGCGCCGCAGCGCGCCCATGAGGTTCATCGAACCGTCGCTCGTGGAGGCCGGGCCGTGCAGGATGGTCTCCAGCGTGCCGATGGTGCCGACGTTCAGCCGCTCACCGCGGGGCAGTTCGTGGTGGTGCGCCTCGCTGCCCCAGTGGTAGCCGCCGCCCGGCGCCTCCTGGGCGCGGGCGAGCGGCGAGCCGACCATGACGGCGTCGGCACCGCAGGCGAGCGCCTTGGCGATGTCGCCGCTGTGCGTCATTCCGCCGTCGGCGATGACGTGCACGTACCGGCCGCCCGACTCGTCGAGGTAGTCGCGGCGGGCGGCTGCGACGTCGCCGATGGCGCTGGCCATGGGGACGGCCACGCCCAGCACGCTGCGGGTGGTGTGGCCGGAGCCGCCGCCGAAGCCGACCAGCACGCCGGCCGCTCCCGTGCGCATGAGGTGCAGCGCGGCGGTGTAGGTGGCGCAGCCGCCGACGACGACCGGGACGTCGAGTTCGTAGATGAACTGCTTCAGGTTCAGCGGCTCGGCGCGGCCGGAGACGTGCTCGGCGGACACCGTGGTGCCGCGGATGACGAAGATGTCCACGCCCGCGTCGATGACGGCCTTGTGGTACTGGGCGGTGCGCTGCGGCGACAGGCGCGCCGCCGTGACCACGCCGGCCTCGCGGACCTCCTCGATGCGCCGGCCGATCAGCTCCTCCTGGATCGGCGCGGCGTAGATCTCCTGGAGACGTCTGGTGGCGGCGGCGTCGTCGAGTTCGTTGATCTCGGCCAGCAGCGGCTCGGGGTCCTCATAGCGGGTCCACAGCCCCTCCAGGTCGAGCACGCCCAGCCCGCCCAGCTTGCCGACGGCCACGGCGGTCTTCGGCGAGACCACGCTGTCCATGGGGCTGACCACGAGCGGCGTCTCGAACCGGTAGGCGTCGATCTGCCACGCGATGGAGACCTCTTCGGGGTCGCGCGTACGCCGGGCGGGGACGATCCCGATCTCGTCGAGCTCGTAGGCGCGACGCCCGTTCTTGCCCAGCCCGATCTCAACCTGCGCCAACGCTTCGATCCCCTCTCGTGCTTCCACCGGCGGACCCCGCCAGCGGCCCTGCCGCGGTGAGTTTACCCGGCGAGGCGGCCGCGGAGCAGGACGCGCCCCGGGGCTGTGGACGGCGCCGTCCGGGGCGGGCGCGCCGCGCGCCCGCCCGCCGGGCTAGCGGCGGCCGTGGTAGTTGGGCGCCTCGACCGTCATCTGGATGTCGTGCGGGTGGCTCTCCTTGAGGCCGGCGGAGGTGATCTGCATCAGCTGGCCGCGCTCGCGGAGCTCGGACACCTCGCGCACGCCCGCGTACCACATGGACTGCCGGAGCCCGCCGACGAGCTGGTGCGCCACCGCCGAGAGCGGGCCCCGGTACGGGACCTGGCCCTCGATGCCCTCGGGGATCAGCTTCTCCTCGGTGGCGACGTCGGCCTGGGAGTACCGGTCCTTGGAGAAGGAGCGACCGCGCATCGCGCCGAGCGAGCCCATGCCCCGGTAGGACTTGAACTGCTTGCCGTTGATGAAGATGAGCTCGCCCGGGCTCTCCTCGACGCCCGCGAGCAGGCTGCCGAGCATGACGGTGCTGGCGCCCGCCACGATGGCCTTGGCGATGTCCCCGGAGTACTGCAGCCCGCCGTCGGCGATGACCGGGATGCCCGCGGGACCGGCCGCCTTGGCCGCCTCCAGCACGGCGGTGACCTGCGGCGCGCCCACCCCGGCGACGACGCGGGTGGTGCAGATGGAGCCCGGCCCGACCCCGACCTTGACGGCGTCGGCACCGGCGTCGATGAGCGCCTGCGCGCCGGCGCGGGTGGCGATGTTGCCGGCGACGATGTCGGCCCGGGTGTTGGCCTTGAGCTTGGCGACCATCTCCAGCACGCCGGTGGAGTGCCCGTGCGCGGTGTCCACGACGAGGAAGTCCGCCCCGGACTCGACCAGCGCGTGCGCCCGCCGCTCGGCCTCCAGCCCGACGCCGACCGCGGCGCCCACGACCAGCCGGCCGTCGGCGTCCTTGGTGGCGTGCGGGTACTGCTCGCTCTTGGTGAAGTCCTTGACGGTGATGAGGCCCCGCAGCCGCCCCTCGGGGTCGACCAGCGGCAGCTTCTCGACCTTGTTCTCGCGGAGCAGGCGGAACGCCTCCTCGCGGGACACCCCCACCGGGGCGGTGATCAGCGGCATCGGGGTCATGACCTCGCGCACGCGGCGGTCCCGGTCGTCCTCGAACCGCATGTCGCGGTTGGTGACGATGCCGACCAGCCGGCCGTCCTCGTCGGTGACGGGCGCGCCGGAGATGCGGTAGTGGGCGCTCAGCGCCTCGACGTCGGCGAGCGTGTCGTCGGGGCGGCAGGTCACCGGCGCGGTGATCATGCCGGCCTCCGAGCGCTTGACCAGGTCCACCTGGGCGGCCTGGTCCTCGACGGAGAGGTTGCGGTGCAGCACGCCCACCCCGCCCTCGCGGGCCATGGCGACGGCCATGCGCGCCTCGGTGACGGTGTCCATGGCCGCGGAGACGAGCGGGATGCGCAGCCCGATGTTGCGCGACAGCCGGGTGCCGGTGTCCGCCTCACCCGGCTGCAGGTCCGAGTAGGCCGGGACCAGCAGGACGTCGTCGTAGGTGAGTCCGGGCGGCAACACCTTGGCGTCGGCCCCCGTCTGATGCTGCGTCATGACACCCTTCCAAGCACTTCGCGCGTGTCGTCTCATCCTAGGACCTCGCAGGGCCCGGACGTCGCACAACGCCCAAACCGGGTGCGCTTGTTCCCGGTGCGCCGCCCGCTACGGCGAGCGGCGCCAGCCGGTGCCGCGGGGCAGCGCGCAGTGGTGCCGCCGGCGGATCCGGGAGGGGCAGCGCGGACCGCGCGGACGGGGGAAGGTGGGTGCGTGCCGGCCGCCGTCAGAAGAGGCGGTTCGCCACGGCCACTTCCCGAAGCCGAGCGAGAGCTCGGTGCTGGGCAACCCGTACCGCTCCGGGCGACATTCCCAGTACATGTCCCGTCTCATCAGCAGATAGACCCGCAATCACGCGCATGACCAGCAGCCGCCGCTGCTGCTCGGGGAGTTCACTCAGCAGGGCCCGCGCCCGTTCGGCCTCCACGGTGCGCACCGCGGTCTCCTCCGGGCCGGGGCCGTCGTCGGGCCGGTCGGGCACCGAGTCGGTCGGGACGTCCGCGCGGGTGCTGACGCGCAGCGCGTCCGCGACCTTGTGCGCGGCGATCCCGAAGACGAACGAGGCGAACGGCCGCCCCATGTCCCGGTAGCGGGGTAGCGCCGCGAGCAGGGCGATGCAGACCTCCTGCGCGACGTCGTCGGAGTGGTGGACACAGCCGGAGACGCGGGCCAGTCGGGCTCGACAGTAGCGGACCACCATGGGACGGATCTCCCGAATGAGCGAGTCGACCGCCCCGTGGTCCCCTTGGACCGCGAGCGAGGTCAGGTGGTTCAGCTCCGTGTCGTCCGCTCTGCGCTGGGTACTCGGTCGTTGCGCGAGCATGCCCCCCGCGACGCGTAGATCCGTCACGTAACGAATGATGCCCGCAGGCACGGACTTACACGTCACGAATGTTGGCAACAGAATGATCACATTTCGGGTGATTGTGCCCAAAATGCACGCGTGTCCCGGGCCTCAGCCCGGGACACCCGTGGTAATGCGGGGGTTCTCACACCCCGGAACGAGCCCTAGTGGCCGTGACCGTGGCCGTGGCCGGCCTCCGGCTCCTCCTCCTCGGGCTTGTCGACGACGAGCGCCTCGGTGGTGAGCAGCAGGCCCGCGATGGACGCGGCGTTCAGCACTGCGGAGCGGGTGACCTTGACGGGGTCGATGATCCCCTGGGCCACCAGGTCGCCGTACTCGCCCTTGGCTGCGTTGTAGCCGTGGCCCTTCTCCAGCTCCGCGATCTTGGAGGTCACCACGTAGCCCTCGGCGCCCGCGTTGACCGCGATCCACCGGGCCGGCTCGACCAGCGCGCGCCGCACGATGCCCACACCGGTGGCCTCGTCGCCCGCGAGACCGAGGTCGTCCAGCGCCGCGGCGGCGTGCACCAGCGAGGCGCCGCCGCCGGCGATGATGCCCTCCTCGATGGCCGCGCGGGTGGCGGAGATGGCGTCCTCGAGACGGTGCTTCTTCTCCTTGAGCTCCACCTCCGTGGCCGCGCCGACGCGGAGCACGCTGACGCCGCCGGCCAGCTTGGCCAGCCGCTCCTGCAGCTTCTCGCGGTCCCAGTCGGAGTCGCTCGCCTCGATCTCCTTGCGGATCTGGCGGATGCGCTCGTCAACCTCGCTCTGGCTGCCGGCGCCGTCCACGATCGTGGTGGCGTCCTTGGTGACCGTGACGCGGCGGGCGCTGCCCAGGGCGTCGAGGTCGGCGTTCTCCAGGGTGAGGCCGACCTCCTCGGCGATGACCTGGCCGCCGGTGAGGATCGCGATGTCCTGGAGCATGGCCTTGCGGCGCTCGCCGAAGCCCGGCGCCTTGACCGCGGCCACGTTCAGGGCACCGCGCATCTTGTTGAGGACCAGCGCGCCGAGGGCGTCGCCCTCGATGTCCTCCGCGATGATCAGCAGCGGCTTCTTGGTCTGGACGACCTTCTCCAGCAGCGGGAGCAGCTCGTTCAGGTTGGAGATCTTGCCCTGGTTGATCAGGATGATCGCGTCCTCGAGCACCGCCTCCTGGCGGTCGCCGTCGGTCACGAAGTAGGGCGAGATGTAGCCCTTGTCGAACTGCAGGCCCTCGGTGAAGTCGAGGGACAGGCCGAAGGTCGGGGCCTCCTCGACGGTGATGACACCGTCCTTGCCGACCTTGTCGAACGCCTCGGCGATCAGGTCGCCGATCTGCTGGTCCTGGGCCGAGTTGGTCGCCACGTAGGCGATGTCGGCCCGCTCCCCGACCTCGCGCGCACCGGCGAGCAGGATCTCGGAGACCTGCTGCGCGGCGGCGTCGATGCCCTTCTTCAGGGAGGTGGGCGAAGCGCCGGCGGCCACGCTGCGCAGGCCCTCGCGCACCAGCGCCTGGGCGAGCACCGTGGCGGTCGTGGTGCCGTCGCCGGCGGCGTCGTTGGTCTTGGTGGCGACCTCCTTGACGAGCTGGGCGCCCAGGTTCTCGTAGGGGTCCTCCAGCTCGACCTCGCGCGCGACGGTCACACCGTCGTTGGTGATGGTCGGCGCGCCGAACTTCTTGTCGATGACCACGTTGCGGCCGCGCGGGCCGAGCGTGACCTTGACCGCGTTGGCGAGGCGGTCGACACCGCGCTCAAGGGAGCGCCGCGCGTCGTCCTTGAATTCCAGGATCTTCGGCATCGGTTGGGTCCTCAGTCCTTGCAAGTACGGTGGAAATCGAACCGCCCCGCCCGGCGAGCGGCCGGCCGGGGCGGGTTGTCACCTGGAGTGACGCCGGGAGGTCCCGGGGTCCTACTTCTCGACGACCGCGAGCAGGTCGCGGGCGGAGAGGACCAGGTAGTCCTCGTTGTTGTACTTGACCTCGGTGCCGCCGTACTTGCTGTAGAGGACGACGTCACCCACCTTGACGTCCAGCGGGATGCGGTTCTCGCCCTCGTCGTCCCAGCGGCCGGGGCCCACCGCGAGGACCTCGCCCTCCTGCGGCTTCTCCTTGGCGGTGTCCGGGATGACCAGGCCGGAGGCGGTGGTCTGCTCGGCCTCGAGCGGCTTGACCACGACGCGGTCCTCGAGCGGCTTGAGCACGGTCTTGCTCTCGGTGGCGGTCGACACGGTGTGACCTCCCCCTTCTGATTCGATGATTCGAAACGGCATGCTGGCAAAAGGGGCGACCACGGCGGCCTGTCGTCGCGGGTGCCAGACCGGCCTCGTCGCGATTAGCACTCTACCCTTGAGAGTGCCAGTATAGGAACATAGCCGGGCCCACCCAGCCCGTCAAACAACAGGTCACGGGGGAACAGCAGGGTGACAAGCGGGCAAATCGCGGCTTTCCACGCGCTGCTCACACCGGCCGGCCAGCACCTGCTGGCCGAGGCGGACGCCGCCGAGCTCCACGCCGACCCGCTCGCCGCCGCTACCCGGCTGCGCCGTGCCGCCCTGGAGGGACCGGACCCGGCCGCCGCCCCCGCGGGCGGGCAGCCCGTCGAACCCGCCCAGCTGGTGAACGCCGCCCTGACCCAGGCGCGGCTGCGCGGGCGGGCGCGCGAGAAGTTCGGCGCGGCCGCCGACCGGATGTACTTCACCCCAGCGGGCCTGGAGCAGGCCACCCGCGGCGCGGTCGCCCGCTACCGCGCCCACCGCTTCGCCGCCGCGGCGGCGGTGCCGGACGGCGCGACCGTGGGCGACCTGTGCTGCGGGATCGGCGCCGACCTCCTCGCCCTGGCGCGCGCGGGCCTCCCGGTCGAGGGGGTGGACCTCGACCCCCTCACCGTGGCGGTCGCCACCGCCAACGTCGAGGCACTGGGACTGGGCGCCGCGGCCCGCGTGCGCGAGGGCGACGCAGCCCGTACTCCGCCCGGGCGCTACGCGGCCGTCCTCTGCGACCCCGCGCGGCGGGGACGGCGCGGGCGGATCTTCGACCCGGACGCCTACGCGCCGCCATGGCGGACGGTGCTGGACCTCGCGCGCGGCGCCGCGGCGGCCTGCGTGAAGGCGGCCCCCGGCCTGCCGCACGAGCTGGTGCCGGAGGACGCCGCCGCCGAGTGGATCTCGGTCGACGGAGAGGTGAAGGAGACCGCGCTGTGGTTCGGCCCGCTGCGCGGCGCGCCGCGGCAGGCGACGCTGCTCCGCGGTTCCGCCCCCGCCGGAACCGCCGACGCGGCCGGCCCGCCCGACCGCGCCACCCTGGTGGCCGATCCCGGCCTCGGCGACCCGCCGCTGGCGGCACCCGGGCGCTACCTCTACGAGCCGGACGGCGCGGTGGTCCGCGCCCACCTGGTGGCCGAGGCCGCGGCGGAGGTCGGCGGAGCCCTGCTCGACCCGCACATCGCCTACATCACGGCTGACCGGCTGGTGCCGACCCCGTTCTGCCGCGCCTACGAGGTGCTCGACGTGCTGCCGTTCTCCCTGAAGCGGCTGAGGGCGGTGCTGCGCGAGCGGCGGGTCGGAATCGTAACGATTAAGAAACGCGGATCAGCGGTGGACGTGGAGCGGCTGCGCCGCGACCTGCGCCTGTCGGGGCCCAACGCGCTCGTCGTGGTGCTCACCCGGGTGGGAGACCGCCCGATCTGCCTGCTGTGTTCCGAGGTCAGCGCCCCATGACCGACAAAACAGACAAAACACACTTACTCCCGACATGGTGACGAACTCCCAAAAAGGTGCTAGAACCCGCATAGCCGGGTGAAGTAGAAAACCCTGTCCTTTGCACTCCCGCTCAGGCAGTGGAGGCCCGTGTCGTTAGACTGATCTCCGCTGAATCCTTCTCCCTTCTCGTGGATTCCTCTGGCGGCGTATCACGTCCAACCGGCGGGACATCGGCTGAAAAGGCCGTTTCGTCATCACCTGTCGTCCTACAACACGTAGGCGAGGCATTGCCGTCGGTAACCTGTGGGCATCTCGTGTGCCCCGTACGCCCCTTTCCGCGGACCGCACGGCCTGCCAGACTCCGACGAGAACACCGCCCCATCCGAGGTCGCAGAGGATGGGAGGCGCCAGATCAAAAGGAGCACCCTCGGTGGAACAGAGCAACCAGAACTTCCTCAACGGGGGAGGTCAGACCGGGATCTCCGACCGAATGCGGGAACTCCTCTCGCGAGCCGCTCAGGACCAGATCTCCGAGCAGAAATCGCAGGGCGCGATCACCGAGGAGATGCGCCAGCGGCTGGAGGGCATGGAATGGCTGCTCCGTGAGTTCCGAGAGCGCGAGTTCGCCACGCTGACCGAGGCGGTCGCCGCGGTCCAGTCCCGGGTCGACGAGCTCAGCAGCCGGCCCCCGGAGTGGGCGGAGACGCTTGCCGAGCACATCGAGCAGGTGGGCGAGCGGGTCAAGCCGGTCGGCGAGCTCCCCGCCCTGCGCACCGACATCACGGGCATCGCGGGCGAGCTGGAGACCGCACTGAGCCGGCTGCAGGGCCTGACGGAGACGGCCGTGCGCACCGCCGGGCAGGTCGACTCCCTCAGTGAGCGCGTCACCCAGCTCGCGGCGGCGGTCGAGGCCCGCTTCACCCGGTTGGACGAGTCGCTGGACGCGCTCGGCTCCCGGTCCGCGGAGCTGGCGACCGCGGTCGCCGGCGTCGGGGACCGCGTGGACGAGCGCCACGAGGCGGCGCTGGGTCGGGCGGACGAACGGCACGCGGAGGTCACCGCTGCCATCACGGAAGGCCGCGAGGCCCTGGAGCGCGTGGTCACTGACGGCCGCGAGGCCCTGGCGCAGGCGTTCACCGAACGCCATGAGGCCCTCAGCTCCGCGCTCCGCGAGCAGCACGAGGCCGTGCTGGGCCGCAGTGCGGAGCAGCAGGCCGCGATCACGGGCCGGTTGGACGACGGCGTCCAGACGATCACCTCCCGCGCGGACGAGCAGCACGCGGCCGTCACCGCGAAGCTGGACGAGAACACCACCGCCCTCACCGACAAGCTCGACCAGGGCGTCCAGACCCTCACCACCAAGAGCGACGAGCAGCACACCGCCATCGCCGCCAAGCTCGACGAGAACACCACCGCCCTCACCGACAAGCTCGACCAGGGCGTCCAGACCCTCACCACCAAGGCCGACGAGCAGCACACCGCCATCGCCGCCAAGCTCGACGAGACCGCCCAGACCCTCACCACCAAGGCCGACGAGCAGCACACCGCCGTCACCGCCAAGCTCGACGAGAACACCACCGCCCTCACCGACAAGCTCGACCAGGGCGTCCAGACCCTCACCACCAAGAGCGACGAGCAGCGCACGGCGCTGACCACGGCCCTGTCCGACAGCATCGAGCTGCTCAGCACGCAGGCCGAGGAGAACCACGCCGAGGCCACCGCCGCCGTGGCGGACGCCAACAGCGCGGTGCTCAAGCTCGCGGGCGAGACCGAGGAGCGGCTCGGCGAGCTGCGCGGCCAGCTGCGCCAGCAGCGCGACGACCTGCACGACCAGCTGGAGCGGCAATCCGCGGAGCTGCGCGAGCACGACGAGCAGCAGCAGGAGCTGCTGCGCGGCGCCCTCACTGAGACGGCCGAGGGGCTGCGGACCCGGATCGAGCAGAACCACGCGGAGGCCACCGCGGCTGTGGCCGAGCTCGGCACCGCGGTGAACGAGGCCAACACCGCCATCGCCGCGCTCGCGGAGCAGAGCGACGCCCGGAGCACCGAACTGCGCGGTGCGCTGGACGAGAGCGTTGCGTCGCTGACCGCCCGCACGGCCGAGCAGCACAGCACCCTGGTCGGGCTCTTCGAGGAGCACCGGGAGTCGGTCGAGGGCCGGCTGCAGCAGCAGGACCGGGAGCTGTCTGCCCGGATCGACGGGCACCTGAACTCGATCACCGGCAAGGTGGAGAGCCAGCACGAGTCGCTCACCGGCAAGTTCGAGCACGGACTGGGCCGGCTGGCCGACCGCTTCGACACCTTCGAGGGGCACTTCGAGGGCAGTTTCGAGGGCGTCGAGGGCAAGATCGACGGGCTCGACGGCCGCATCGACGGCGTCAACGGCCGGCTGGACGGTATCGAGGGCCGGGTCACCGGGGTCGAGGGCAAGTTCGAGGGCGTGCACGGCCAGTTCGACGGCGTCGACGGCCGCCTGGAGGCGATCGACGACCGCCTGGAGGCCGTCAACCAGCGCCTCAGCCAGCTGCCCGCCTCCATGGAGGTCAGCGAGCTGCACCGCCGGCTGTCCGAGCTGGTGGAGCGCCCGCTCGTGGACCACTCCGACCGGTTCGACCAGATCGACCGCCGGCTCGGCGACTCCCTCGACCCGCTGCTCAGCGAGGTCCGCGCCCGGCCCGACCGGCACGAGTTCGAGGAGACGATCAGCGAGGCCGTGGAGACGTCGCACGACGACGTCACCAAGCGAATGGCCACGTTGGAGGAGACCATGCTCGCCCTGGCGGAGGCGCTGCTGCGCCCGGGCCGGGACGGCAAGAAGAAGCGCCGGATGCTTGAGGACGACGAGGACGACGAGTAGCCGCCGCATCTCCTGAACGGGGCCGGCCCCCGGACGGGCCGGCCCCGTTTTCCGTGCGAAGGCCGGGACATGGCGTCCCAGCGGGGGCGGCGGACGGCTGCCCTGTGGTGCGCTGGGCACGGGCCCGGACTGTTGGCGGGAGTTCGCCGGGGGCCCGCCGCCATGGCGCCGGACGCGAGGGCCGGTCCGCGCGGACCGCCCCTGCCACCGCTGACCGCACGCCGGGGGGCGGTGGATGGCACCGGATAGGGCAGGCGGGTCCCTGCCACCGCTTCCAGCGGAGCACCAGACCGCACGATCCGGCGCCGCTCGTCGGCACCGCGGTCGAGCGGCCGCTGGCCGCCGACCACCCCCGCCGGCACGCCGATGCCTCCTCTCCGAGCTGGGGACGCGTGCGCGGTCCGCCGAGTGCGCGGACACGCGGCCGGGCATCGGCGAAAGCCTCCGTGCCGGCCCCCGGAACGGCCGAGGACACGCGGCTGAACACCGCCGCGGCCAGATCCCGACGGGTTCACCGGACCGTCCGCGTCATGGCGGGGGCGCCGGCGAGCGGTGGGCGGGGCTGGCCTTGGCGACCTGGTGAACGCCCCTTCCGTCCGGACGGCGGTGTCCGCTCTTCGATGCGGAGCCGGCGCGACCGGTCGGAGACCGAACGCCGTCCGGCATTCCGGCAGTGGTCGCACCTCGACCACCACCACGGGTTCCCCACCGCGGTCGGCCGCCCGCCCGTGTCCCGTTCCCGACCTCACCGGACAGAACATCCAGATCGTTGGTGGGGGTTTGGTGTCCTGGTCAGTGGTCGTCGGCGATCAGCGATCGCCTGACCGGGGCGCCGATCTGCCAGTTGCGCCAGATCGCGGTGTTGAGGGCGCAGACGCGCTGACACACTCGCGCCCACAGCCC
>NZ_QEIO01000158.1 GCF_003336425.1 Marinitenerispora sediminis
CTCCGGCCACGGCAGTGCCGGGTCGCCGCCCACCACCCCACGGTGACGCCGCTGATGGGCAGCGGTGTGCGAGGGCGGCGACCCGGCACTGCCGTGGCCGGAGTGGTCGGCCGCGCTGCCGTGGCCGCGAGTGGCGCTGCTGCCCGCCCGGTCACGGTACTCCAACGGCCCCGCCCTGCCGTGGGCGACGGCATCGGCAGAGCGCTGGTCCTGCGGGGCCCGGTCTCGACCATATCCGCATGCGGCCGATCCGCGCCGGCGTAGCAGGTCCACCGACGGGACCGGCGGAGGCTACCGACGAGGCCGCAGCGCTGTTTCGGCAAGGAACTCGAAGAAGTCGTCCGCCTCGAAGTGGCGTTGCCCGGTTTCGTGGTCAAGAAAGCGAACCTCATCGAGGCAGACCCGGTCCACCACCGGGAACCCCCACCAGGCGTCCGCGCGGTACGAGGCGCCACCCGCGCCTGCGTCACCGCCGCGACGCTCCCAAGGCAGCGCCCCGTCGCTCGCCCAGCCCCACAGGTCGCGGATCGCCCCGGAAACCACTCGGCCGGCACGGTCGGCGATCCGCTCGACCCGCAGGTCAGGACGTTGTGCACGGGGGCCAGAGTCCCCTCGTCCACCCCTGCCGAAGAGCAGGGCCTAGGGCAGCTGGAAGGCGGTGAGACTGGCCTGGACGGCGCGGTCAACCGCGCGCCGTGCGCGGCGCGCCGCGTGGCATCGCTCGGGGCCGCGCGTGCCGCACCCCGGAGGAGGCCGGGATGGGCGCCACTCGCACCTGCGGAGGCACCGACGTCGTCGCCCGCCCGGTCGCGGCTTCGGCAGCGAACTCGGCGTCAACTGACCAACTTCCACGCCCGGAGGACTGCGAGGTGCCCATGTGCGTGCGGCGGGCGCTGTGCTGCCGGCGCCGCGACTGGTGGTGGCGAGGCGAGGCGCGGCGCCGGAACATGCGCCAGGTCCTGGCGCGCGTGGTGCGCGAGGGAGCCGTCGGAGCGTGGGCCTGGGACTCCGGCACGACCGCGGCGGCGGGGATGGCCGACCGCGGAGCCGCCGTCCCCGCCACCCCGGGCCTCCAGGGGCGTATCGGGAGCGTCACCAAGACGTTCACCGCCGCCACCGCCCTCCTGCTGGTCCGCGACGGCCTGCTCTCCCTGGACGACACTGTCGCCAGGTGGCTTCCCGGACTCCTGCCGCGCGGTGGCGAGATCACCCTGCGGATGCTGCTGGAGCACTCGAGTGGGCTGCCGGACTACTGGGAATCCGGGCCGGACCCGCTGGCACCGCGCTTCATCACCGACCCGGCGCTTCGGGAACGCAGGTGGACGCCGCGGCAACTCGTCGGACTCGTGGCCGACCACCCGCTCCTCTTCACTCCCGGCACCGACGTGGCCTACTCCAACACGGGATTCACCGTGGTCGGGCTGCTCGTCGAGGCCGCCGGCGGCCGCACGCTTCGGGAGCAGGTCACTGGGCGGATCCTCCGGCCGCTGCGCCTGACGCAGACAGCCTTTCCCGCCCCGGCCCAACGAGACCTGCCCCTGTCGCCCTGGCTGCGCGGCTACCGGTATGACGACCGGACCGGGGCCTCCGCCGAGGTGCCCCGCTACACCACCACAGCGCTGTGGGGTGCCGGGGCGATGCTGAGCACCGCCAGGGATCTGGCCCGCTTCTACGAGGCGCTGCTGCGCGGGCGGGTGCTGGGCGCCGAACTCACCACCGCTATGACGCGGACGCGCCCGATCTCCTCGCCCGGCTGGATTCCCGGAATGCGCATGGGCCTGGGGCTGTGGGAGTGGGTGCTGCCCAACGGCGATCGCGCCTGGGGCCACCAGGGGGAGGTCCCCGGCTTCACGACCTGGGCCTTCCACTCGCCCCGCGACCGCCGCACCCTCGTCATGCAGACGAACGTGCAGCCGTACCGCCAGGCCTCGTCATGGGCGGAGGCGGCTCCCACCCGCGCGTACCGGGACCTGTGGTGCGGCCTGTCTGACCGGTCATCGTGACGCCTTGGGAGGTGGAGAGGCGGCCAGCCTCAGTGCTGGATCAGGCCACCGACCGGGACGGGGTCGACGTGGCCGGTCGCCGGGAGGGTCCGCCACAGGGCGATGCCGATATCGACCAGCGACGATCGGCGCAGGCCGGTGACGTCGGGGAGCGGGGTCCAGGTCGGCTCGGTGGTCGCACCGTTCGGTTCGGGCCGGAGTCGGCCGCCGTTGACGCTGATCCCGTAGAAGATGCCGACATTGTGGTGCTCCGGCCCGGGGACGTTGCGCTCGGCCGCGGGGATGACCCTGGAGTCCACGCCCAGCAGCCGTTCGACCACCGCGTCGCAACCGGTCTCCTCGGCGACCTCCCGGACCACCGCGTCCAGCGGATCCTCGGCGTGCTCGACCCCGCCGCCGGGGAGCGTCCAGAGGGGCTCGCCGCTCGGTGGCACGTAACGGGCGAGCAGTACGCGTCCGTCCTCGACGCAGACGGCGTACGCGGCCAGCCGGAAACTCATCCTCGTGCCTTTCTGCCCCCGGCCCGGAAGGACCCCTCTCGCGAGGGTCCGGACCCACCCGTCAACCTCACCGCACGCCGGCAGGGACTCCGCCACACCGCCCAGGGGAACACCGCGCTCACCGCCCACCCATTCGCCACCGCCCTGCCAACAGGCCAACGGAGTCGAACATAGGCCCGCCGGCCACCGGGTGTCGACCTGATTGAGGCAGGGCCGCACAGGTGCCCGGCCGGGCAGTGTGGAAGGCCGCGGCGCGCGTACGCCGGCGTCGCGGGACGTCCTTCCGGTCCCGGCCGCCGTCCTCCGCTGGGACGACCGGTGGCCGGCGGGCGGAGCCCGCCACGCCAGCTGCGGCCAGATCGCGCACGGCGAGGTCGACCGCGCCGAACGCGGCGAGCCGCTGTCCGGCGAGGAGGCTGTCCGGCGCATGGGGCCGGCGTCCCGCCGCGCATCGCCGCGCGCCGACGCCGGCGGGGGTTCACCGCCGAAGGAGGCGGCTCCGCCGGTTGACTGCCGGGTCGCTTTGAGCGACTCTCGCCGTGGAGCGGGGTCGCGCATCCCACGGCCGGCGCGGAGGAGGAGCGGAGATGGAGTTCACCGGTGCCCGGGTGTCCGATCTACCCACGGTGGAGGTGTCCGTCTGGGTGGACGCCTCCCCGCAGCGGGTGTGGAGCGTCGTCTCCGACATCACCGCGATGCCCGAGGTCAGCGGCGAACTCCAGTCGGTGGAGCTGCTGGACACCGGCCCCCTCCAGGTCGGGTCCCGCTTCCGGGGGCACAACTACCACGAGATGCGGGGCGCGTGGTCGACCGTCTCCCACGTAGTCCAGTGCGAGGAGCCGCGGGTGTTCTCGTGGGCGGTCGACGACGTCGAACGCCCCAACTCGACCTGGCGGTTCACGCTGCGGCCGGACGACGGGGGCACCGCGCTGACCTACTCCGTGCAGCTGGGCCCCGGCCCCTCGGGGCTGAACCGGTTCATCGACCGCATGCCCGAGCGGGAGCCGGAGATCGTCTTCCACCGGCTCACGGAGTTCGAGAGGAACATGAACTCCACCCTGGCGGCCCTCAAGGCACGCGCCGAGGACGCGCACCCGGCCGCCGACTGAGCGGGACCGCGGGTGCCGCGCGACGGACGCCGCGGCCGCAGGCGCGCCTTCGCTGCTGCGAGGACGACCTCCCGCCGGTGCGGCGGGAGGTCGTCGTGCGGCGGTCCCGCGGATCTCGGAACGGTGCGGGACCGCCGGTCGGCTTCGGGCCACCGTGGCGGCCTTCGGGGGGGGGCTAGCCCCAGACGCTGCCGAACCCGGTGGCCCAGTCGTCGCCCAGGCTGGTGCCCCAGTTGTCGCCCAGGGTGGTACCCCAGTTGTCGCCCGGGGTGTCCAGGTCCGCCGCGTGGGCAGGCGCGCCGACCCCCAGAGCCGCGACGGCGATTCCCGCCACGACAATGGCCTTCTTCAGCATCCGCTCCCCCTTTCCCAAGTCGCTCTCAGCACCGGGACGTGCCTGACTCCAGTATCACGGGCCCGCGGACCGGTGTCGTTGGCCGCGAGTGGACGCTTCCTTGACGATGCGTACCCGCCGGCAGCGGCCGCTCCGCCCCGCGCGGCGGCGTGCGGCGCGCCGCGCCCTCGGCCGCCGGTGCCCCCGACCGCGTACGCGCCCGTGCCGCGGACCCGGCGCAGGCGCGACGGGAGTCGCTCCCCGCCCGGATCGCCTCCGGGTCCGGTGCCGCGCCGCGGTCCTCCGCCCCTCGCGCGGCTCAGCTGCGCCGGGTGCGGCGGTGCGCAAGCCCGCCCAGGGCGGCGTCCACGAGCAGGAAGAGCAGGAGGGAGGCTCCGAGGACCGGCAGCAGCCAGCCCACCGCGGCGGCCGCCGCGGCCACCGCGCCCTTGAGCCACCAGGGAAGGGCCTGCCACGCGTCGCGCGGAACGGGCCGTCCGGCGGGCCGGCCGGGCCCGGCCGGGCGGCGCTGCCACCACATCCGGTAGCCGAGCCCGATGAGCGCGACGAGACCGAGCACGAGGGCGGTCAGCACGACCTGGTTGGCCACCCCGAAGAGCAGCCCCATGTGCGCGTCGACGCCCCACCTGCTGAGCTTGGCCATCAAGGGGTAGTCGGCGAACCGCACCTCGTCGGTGACCTCGCCGGTGGCGGGGGCGACGGCGACCGTGTCGACGTTGGTGGGCCACCGCTTGTCGATCCCGGTGACGGTGTACGCGCCGCCGCCCGAGGCCGGATAGGCGATCTCCACGCCGCCGCCGATGCCGGCGGCGCGGGCGCTCTCCAGCACGCGGTCGACCCCCACGTCGACGCCCACGTCGACGCCCACGGCGCCGCCGGGGCCGGCCGGGACCTCGGTGGAGACCGTCGGGGTCTCCCACGCCAGGGCCGCGCGGATGTCGGTCACGTTCTGCCCGGCGAACTGCGACCAGGTCAGGCCGGTCGCGGAGACGAAGAGCAGTCCGGCGAACAGCCAGACGCCGAGCGCGCCGTGGAAGGACAGGAGCCTGCGCAGCCCGCGGGCCCGCGGCTCCGGGAGCAGGACGCCCCGCACCCGGTTGCGGCGGCGCCGCGCCACCCACAGCGCCACACCGCCGGCCGCCACCACCCACATCCAGCTGGCGGCGAGCTCGCTGTAGACGCGGCCGGCGTCGCCGAGGTGCAGGTTGCGGTGCAGCAGGTCGATCCAGGCGCGCAGCGGCAGCGCCCCGCTGCTGCCGTAGGAGACCAGCGAACCGCGCACCTCGCCGGTGTGGGGGTCCACGAACACCGCCTGGCGCTCGCTCTCGCCCAGCCCTTCGACGTCGAAGAGGACGCGGGTGGTGTCCCCGGGCGCCTCCGCCGGCCGCACGGCGTCCAGTGTGCCCTGCGGGAGGGCGTCCTCGGCCGCGGCCACCTGCTCGCGCAGCGGGAGGTGCTCCTGGCCCGCCGGCACGCGCAGCTGGTGCTCGTAGACGGCCTGCTCCAGCTGCGGGGTCCACACGTAGAGCAGCCCGCTGAGCGCCGCGACGAGGATGAACGGCGCCACCAGCACGCCGGCGTAGAAGTGCATGCGCAGCAGCAGCGGGCGCAGGAGCGACCACGTCGACGCGCCGGCCCTCCGCCCCGCGGCGGGCGGCGGTCCGTCCTGGCCGGGAGCGGCCGTCCCTGTCTGGTCCTCGGTCGACACGTCGGTCTCCTGTTTCTCTCGGTCAGCGGACGTGGTCGGGCTGGTCTGTGGAGTCGGATCCGAGGACGGGGGAGTTCCCGGCGGCCGGCGGCGCGGGGCGCAGGTGTGCGCGGACGCGGTACGCGGGCCGGGGCGCGGCACCCGCTCCGGGCGGGAGGCCCGGCCCCGGCGGGCGGCGGCGGGAGGTCAGTGGTGGCCGGTGTGCTCCTCCTCCGCGTTCTCCTCGGCGCCGGCCGCAGGCTCCAGCACGGGCGCCCCGACCTCGATGGTGGTGCCGCTGGCGAAGGTGAGGGTCAGCTCGACGGTCGCGCCGGCGGGGAGGGGACCGTCGATGCCGTTCAGCATGAGGTGGAAGCCGCTGCTCTGCAGCTCCGTGGAGCCGCCGCCGTAGACGGGGATCTCCTCGACCGCCGCCATCCGCGACGTGGAGTACAGCTCGACGTCGTCGGAGACCGATGCCCGGGCGGCGACGAGCGCGTCGTCGCCGGCGGCGTCGTTGAAGACCGTGAGGTAGGCGGCACCGGTATCCGGAGCGGCCGGTTCGGGCACCCAGGCGTCCTCGACCCGCAGTTCGCCCGCGGCCGCCGTCCCCCGCTCCGGTCCGGTGTCGCCCTCGGCCGGGGGCCGGGCGGCGGCGTCGCCGCTGCCGCATGCGGTGAGGGCGAGGGCGGCCGCGACCGTGATCGTCATGCCCGCGAGTCGGTGGGCGGCGTCGGTGTGCGTCATGGTGGCGTCCTCGGTTCCCGGCCGCGCCTTTCGGCATGCGGCGCGCGTCGTGGGGCAGATGCGTTCGGGAGCGCTCCCGGAAAGTGCCGGAGCACTTCTGGGCCGCCTGCCGGCCGGCCCCCGGGAGGCCGGGCGCGGTCCGGCAGACCGCGCCTGCCGCGGCCTGGACGCGGCGGCAGCGTCCCGGACTCATGTCGGCGGCGCCGCCCCAGAAGTTCCCGCATGGGCCGATTCTGCCCGCACATCGGGTCCCTGAGAAGGCCCCGTCTCGCGATGCGTGATCGTTTGACCACGAACGGGAGCCGAGGCGCTGGTGAGGGGCCGGCCGGGGGCTGCCGGCCCCCGGCGGAGCGGTCGCGTCGCTTCGGCGGCGGACCGCGGCCGCCCCTCGGGGCGCCGGATCCAGCGCGCGGGCGCGCCGACCGGGGCCCTCCCCCGCGGCCGCGCCCCATGGCTGAGGAGCGCCGCCGACCGGCGCGGACCGCCGCCGGCGGCGTCCGTCAGACCGCGGCCCAGCCGTCGTCCACGGGGAGGACGGCGCCGTTGACGAACGAGGCGGCGTCGGAGGCCAGGAAGACGATGGCGGCGGCCTGCTCCTCCGCCGAGCCCAGTCGGCCGATGTTGGCGCCGATCAGCCCGCCCACGATGCCCGGACCGTGCGCGTCGGGGCCGGCGTCCACCTGGATGCCGGTCGCGGTGGGACCGGGCGCGACGGCGTTGGCGCGGATCCCCTGCCCCCGGTACATGACGGCCAGGTTCTTCACCAGGCCGACGATGCCGTGCTTGGAAGCGGTGTAGGCGGCACCCGCCGCACCGCCGCGCAGACCGGCCTCGGAGCAGGTGAAGACGATCGAACCGCGTTGCGCGGCCAGCATGTGCGGCAGGACCGCGCGGGTCAGCAGGAACGGCGCCGTCAGGTTGATCCGCAGGACGCGCTCCCACTCGGCGTCGTCGGTCTCGCCGAGCGCCGACATGCGGTCCATGATCCCGGCGTTGTTCACCAGGACGTCCAGCCGCCCGAAGGACTCCAGGGCGCGCTCGACGACCGTGTCCACCACCTGCTGCTCGCTCAGGTCGCCCACGACGGCGAGGGCGACGCCCCCGGCGGCCTCGACCTCCTTGGCGGTCGCCTCGGCACCCGCGCGGTCGAGGTCGGCGACCAGGACCTTCGCGCCCTCCCGCGCGAACCTCAGCGCCGTGGCCCGGCCGATCCCGGACGCCGCTCCGGTGACGACGACACCGCGGCCCTCATGACCCGTACCGCTCATATGAGCACCTTCTCTCTCTGTCGACGGCCCGCGGTCCCTCCGCGGGCCGGTTGGCGGCGCGCTGGTTCACACCGTCAACCGCAGCACGCTCCCCTCTCCGTTGGCGGAGAGGAGGAGGGCGCCGTCCGGGGCGACGGCGAGCCCGGCGAACGGGCGCGGCGAGCCGGGCATGCCCGCGGTGAACAGCGCGGGCTCGGCACGGGGCGGGGTGCCCGGGGGCAGGCCGACCGGCAGGTCCTCGGCGTCCACCCGGCTCTCCCCCGTGGTCAGCGAGACGGCCCGCAGCCGCCGGTGCTCCACCTCCACCGTGAACAGTTCGTCGCCGCGGACCGCGAGACCCTGCGGCGCGCCGAGTCCATCCGCGACGGCCTCGGGCGGCGCGCCCTCCCGGAGGCGCAGGACGGCTCCGAGCCGGTCGTCGCTGACGTAGCAGCGCCCCTCGGTGTCGAAGGCCACGTCCACGGGATGCTCCAGCCCCTCGGCGAGGACGGTGACGGTGTCGCCGCCGTCGATGGCCACGACCCGGCCGGCGCCCGCCTCGGCGACGACCAGCGAGCCGTCCGGGCCCACCGCGATCCCGGCCGGCTCGGCCAGGCCCGCCGCCCGCTCCCGCGTGGTGCCGCGGGCGGGGTCGTAGGTGCGGACCTCGCCGTACTGGGAGGTGAGGTGGACGAGGCCGCCCGCGCTGGCCACGCCGTGCGCGAAGGACGGCAGCAGGAGGACGGAGGTGAGGCCGCCGCCCTCACTCGCCCGGGAGGCCGGGACCGGCCCGCCCCCGTCGGAGGGCGCCGGGCTCGCCAGCCGGTAGTGGTCGGCCGCGTAGACCCTGCCGCCGAGGTCGACGGTGACGCCGTAGGGCCCGTTCAGGCCCCGGCGCACGAGTGGGCGGGTGCGGCCGTCGGGACGCAGCTCCGTGACGCCGCCGCTGGCGTAGCTGGAGACGAACATGCGGTTCTCCGCGTCGAACGCGGCGTTGTCCAGGCCCACGATGCCGCTGGTGACGAGCGTGCGGGCGCCGGTGCCGTGCAGGTCGACGCGGGTGACGATGCCCTCCGCGCCGCGGGACAGGACGTGCAGGACACCGGCCCGGTCGAAGCGGACCGCGACCGGCTGGTGCACGTCCTCGGCGACGAGCTCGGGGGCGCCGCCGTCCGGCGCTATCCGCCAGACCTGGTCCGTCAGCATGTGCGGGTAGTACAGCCGGCCGTCCGGGCCGAGCTGCATCGCGTTGCCGAGCGCCAGCCCCTCGGTGAGCACCACCGGATCGCGGCCGTCCGGGAACAGCTCCAGGAGGCGGCCGCCGGGCCGCATCTCGTTGACGAAGAGCCGGTCGCCGACGCAGGTGATGCCGTTGGGCGCCACCACCTCGCCGGAGACCAGCGTGTAGGAGCCCTCCGGGCCGCGGCGCCACACCCGGCCGGGGACGAGGTCGGCGATGTACATGGAGCCGTCCGCTCCGAAGGCCAGGTCGTCCGGCGCCTGCACCGGGCCGTCCATCGGCACGACCACCTCGACGTCGCCGGTGGCGGGGTCGACGGCGCTGATCTGCCCGGCGAGGAACTGGGCGACGTAGAGCCGCCCATCCGGGCCGAAGGCGAGGCCGTTGGAGCCGCGCAGCCGGCTGGGCGCGTTGAGGCGCCCGGCACGCGGGCGGGTGCCGGGGGCCTCCGCCTCGCCGGTTCCGGCGAGGCGGCCGGGGTGCGGGCCGCTCACGCCTCCTCCGCCGCAACGAGGACCTCGTCCATGCCGCCGTTCGCCCGCCAGTGCCGGAGCAGCTCGTGGAAGGCGACCGGCCCGTCGGCGTAGGTCTCCCTCCGCGCGTGCGGCTTGCCCTCGTTGTTGTAGTAACCGGGGGTGCACTCCGCCTGGAACGCGTGCAGGTCCGGCGCGTTCTCCCGGAGGGCGCCCACCCACGCCTCCTGCGCCTCGGCGGTCGGCTCGACGTAGCGGGCCCGGCGCCTGCGGGCCTCGGCGATGACCTCCGCGACGTGCTGGGCCTGCTCGTCGAGGATGTGGACGAAGTTCACGGAGGACGCGTTCTGCAGCGGTCCGAGCTGGAAGAGGTTGGGGAAGCCGTGGGTGTAGAAGCCGTGGAGCGTCTTCGGCCCCTGCGCCCAGGCCTCGAAGAGGTGGACGCCTCCCCTGCCGTAGACCGGGAGCTGCCCGGAGAGGATCCCCGAGATGCCGGTCTCGAAGCCGGTCGCGAAGATGACGCAGTCCACCTCGTACTCGGCGTCGCCGACCACGACGGCGGTCTCCGTCATCCGCTGCACGCCGTGGGTGTCGGCCGTGTCGACGAGGGTGACGTTGGGCCGGTTGAAGGTCTGGAGGTAGTGGTCGCTGAACGTGGGTCGCTTGCACATGTAGCGGTACCACGGCTTGAGCTTCTCGGCCGTCTCCGGATCCTTGACGATCCGGGCCACACGCGCGCGGATCTCGTTCATCTTCTGGAAGTCGGCGATCTCGTACGCCCGTTCGCGCTCCTCGGCGGGGATGTCCGCGTAGGCGTTGGTGGGGATGAGCTTCTCGTGGAGCCGGGCGCTGCTGGTCCAGGAGTCGCCCACCAGGTCCTCGTCCGTGCGGACACCGGTGACCACCTTGAGGAAGTTGTCCATGCGGTGCCGCTGCCAGCCCGGCGCCAGCGACGCGGCCCACTGCGGGTCGGTGGGGCGGTTGTCGCGGACGTCGACGGAGGAGGGGGTGCGCTGGAACACGTAGAGGTGCTCGGCGTCGGCTCCGAGAGGCGGCACGACCTGGATGGCGGTGGATCCGGTGCCGATGAGCGCGACGCGCTTGTCGGCGAGCCCGGTCAGGCCGCCGCTGGCGTCGCCGCCGGTGTAGGCGTAGTCCCAGCGGCTGGTGTGGAAGGTGTGGCCCTTGAAGGTCTCGATACCGGGGATGCCGGGGAGTTTGGCCTGGCTGAGCGTTCCGGTGGCGACGATCACGTGGCGGGCGCGCATGCGGTCGCCGCGGTCCGTGGAGACGGTCCACTCCGCCTCCGCCTCGTCCCAGCGCAGCTCGGTCGCCTGGGTCTGGAAGCAGGCGTCCCGGTAGAGGTCGAAGCGGCGCCCGATCGCCATCGCGTGCTGCCGGATCTCCTCCCCCGGCGCGTAGCGCCACCGGGGGACGTAGCCGACCTCCTCCAGCAGCGGCATGTAGACGTAGGACTCGATGTCGCAGTGGATGCCCGGGTAGCGGTTCCAGTACCAGGTGCCGCCGAAGTCGCTGCCCTTGTCGATCACCCGGATCGACTCCACGCCCGCCTGCCGCAGCCGGGCGGCGGCGAGCAGGCCGCCGAACCCGCCGCCGACGACCGCCACCTCGACCCGGTCGTGCAGCGGCTCGCGGTCGGCATCGGATTCGGCGTAGGGGTCGTCGGCGTAGTAGCCGAACTCGCCGCCGACGCCGCGGTACTGGGCGTTGCCGTCGGGGCGGATCCGGCGGTCGCGCTCGGCTCGGTACCGGGCGCGCAGCGCCTCCGGGTCGAAGCCGAGCTCCTGCGGGTGGGCGGGGGTGCGGGGGGCGGACATCGTGTCCTCGTCCTCTCCCTGTCTGGGGTGCTTGGGGCGTTGCCCGGGCTGCCCTCGCCGGCTCGTGTCGGAGCTGTCGTACGAGGTGGCGGTCCGCGCCGGTACGGCCGTGTCTGCCGCGGTGTGCCGTACGCGGGAGCAGCGGCCGCCGGCCGCCACGCCTCCGCGGCGGATCCCGGCGCCCGCGCCGCGCGTGACCGCCGCGTTTCGGGCAGTGAAAATCTATCATCCTAAAATTTTCAACGCGCCCCTCCCCCTCGGTGGGCGAACGGCGCGGAGCCCGTCGCGGGCGCGGG
>NZ_QEIO01000159.1 GCF_003336425.1 Marinitenerispora sediminis
GCCCGTCACCTCGGCTGCATCGCCCCCGTCGTCACCAACCCCGGCGGCCGGTACCCGCCTACCGCGCGCCGCGCCCGGGATGCCCGGCACCCCGGGCGCGGCGCGCGGTAGGCGGGTACCGGCCGCCGGGGTTGGTGACGACGGGGGCGATGCAGCCGAGGTGACGGGCCGCCGGTGTCGGAGCTACCACGCGTTCCCGCTGACTCGAACTGCCCCGGAGGCCCCTCGCGCACGCCCGCACGCTGGCCGCCCGGCTCGTCCAGGGAGGCGTCAGACCGTGCAGCCCGCCGGACGGGTCGGGGTCGTCGCGGGATGCCGACGCGGCAGGCCCGTCAGCGGACGGCCGTGCTGGGTGGGGACCGGCGCGCCGGTCCCCCAGCCGGGACGTGGGGCGGCCGCGTGGCCGCGCGGCGCGGGAGACGGAGCGGGTGCGCCGACGTGGGCGGTGGCCTGCTGACCCGTGCGGCCGCCCGACACGATGACGTCGCGCTCCGGGGTGAGCCAGGCCCGGAGTTCGTAGGGCGCCAGGATGCGCTGGATCTCCGCCCCGCCGAGCCGGGCGCCGGTTCCGGCCCGTTCCAGGGCCGCGTCGCCGACCTCGCCGAACGCCTCCCACAGCGCGGGGTCGGTCACCAGCCGCTCGGCGTCGGCCCAGGCGGCGCGGAGGTCGAAGTCCGCTCGGGGGTACGTCCGCCGCAGCCCCTCGATGGCGGGCCGGTGGCTCTCGGCGGCCTCCACCCGGCAGCGTTCGCGCAACCCCGGGTGCGTGTGCTCCAGGTAGCCCATGTCGCGTAGCACCCGCGCCTCGGCGGCCTCGGCGGCCAGCAGGATCAGCAGGGCGCTCTGCGGGTGGAGGCTGGAGATGCCGCTGAGGTCGACGTGGCCGCACTTGCGGGTGCTGCCCCAGTCAGGGGTCAGCAACTGGGGATTGATCTCCAGCGCGTGCACCCGCGCCCCCACCGCCGCGCCCACGACCGCGTGGGTGGCCTCGTGGTAGAGGACCATGTTCAGAAAGTGCGGATACACGGTGATCCGGTCTGACACGGAGGTGTCCCGTCTGAGGCGCGGTGGGTGGTCGACGTGCCAATTATGTCGGTCACGGGCCGCGCGGGAGGCATGCTCGCGTCGCGCGGCCGGGGCCGGCGCGCCGTGCTGGCGAACCGCGCGGAGGCGGCGGAAAATCGGTCGCCGTTCCCGGGCGGCGGCCCGGGAAAGCCCAGCACACCCCGCGTACCGCCCGGGGAAAGTCGCCGCCCGGCACGCGGCAGGGGTGGCGAGTTTCCGCAGGTCAGCGCGAACATGAACACGTTGTTCGCGTTTGTCGGCACCCGGGGGTGTCGGAAAGGATGGCCTCCCATCGCTTATCCGCCGATACAGGGGCCTTCCGGGCACGCCCCACCCTTCCGAAGCGCCGCGTGCGAAGGCGTGCCTCCTGCTCCGCTCCGAACACGTGGGAGTGACATGACGACGCTGGTGACCGGTGCGACCGGGAACGTGGGCCGGCTGGTGGTCCGCGGGCTGCTCGACTCCGGTGAGAAGGTGCGGGCGCTCACCCGCAACCCCCGGGCGGCCGGTCTGCCCCCGGAAGCAGAGGTCGTGCGCGGCGACCTCGCCGACCCGGGGAGTCTGCCGCCCGTCCTGGAGGGCATCGACCGCGTGTACCTGTTCCCGGTGCCCGAGACCGCGCGCGAGGTCGTGGCGGCGGTGAAGGACGCCGGCGTCCGCCGCGTCGTGGTGCTGTCCTCCGGCGCCGTCACGAGCGGATTCGACACCGACTTCCACCTGCCGGTGGAACAGGCCGTCGAGGCGTCCGGCCTGGAGTGGACGCACGTGCGCCCCGGCGAGTTCGCACTGAACAAGCTCTGGCTGTGGGGACCCGGCATCCGCGCCGAACGCGTGGTGCGCTGGCCGTTCATGGAGGCCGCCTGGTTCCCGGTGCACGAAGCCGACATCGCCGACGTCGCGGTGGCCGCCCTGCTGCGGGACGGGCACGTCGGAGCCGCGTACGACGTCAACGGCCCGGAACTGGTGAGCTACCGGGAGCAGGTCCGCGCCATCGCCGACGCCATCGGCGAGGAGATCCGGGTCGAACGGGTCACGCCCGAGCAGGCACGCGAGATCTGCCGTGCCCAGGGCGGCTTCGCCGCGGCCAACGCCGACTTCCTGCTCGGCTTCACCGACTACGGCGGCGGCGAGGCCGACCCGGGCGCCTGGGAGGAACACGTCCAGGCGGCGGTCACCGCGCTGCCGACGGCCGAGCCCGTCACCGGCCGGCCGGCGCGCACCTTCGCCGAATGGGCCCGCGACCACGCGGCCGACTTCCGCTGAGACGCCCGTCCCGGCACCGGAGGAGGGGGCGGCGGACGCGGTCCCGGCCGCCTGCGTTCGGTTGCGATCGGGTAACACCTGGTCCCGCCCGCCGTGGGCCGGTGTCCGCACAGGTCACGCGGCCCCCGGCGCGACCGGGCCGGAACGGGCCGACCCGCCGGCCACCGGACGGCGTCGCGTGCGGGAGCCCGCAGTCCTGCGAAGACGGGGCGCGAGGGGCAGCGCCGCGCCGCGGACCGTCCTTCACCGACCGCTACCGCTTTGGTACGTTACGGCACGCTGTGCTATCGCGAATCGGCCTACCGGGCGCCCGCAGCGTCCGTCAGCGGCCGCCCACTCCGGTCCCACACGACTCATCCCGGACGCGTCCGGGCCCCGGAGCACGCACCTGACCCGCCGACTGGGCACTTCCTGCCGCAGTTCCGCCGCGTTCTCCCCGTCCCGATCGCGGAGACAAGTGAACGACCAGAAAGAGCAGGTATGACGGTTTCCCCCCATCACGTTCTCCGGAGACCCTCGCCGAACCGTGCCAGCCACGTCGCCTTCGGACTGGCCGGCACGTTCGCGCTCCTCGTCGGCACGGCCGCGCCCGCGCTGGCCGACACCGAGTCGGCTGGCACGGCGGACCTGGCCGCCGACATCGACGAGCTGCTGGCCGACCCCGCACTGGAGGGCGCCACGAACGGTGTCGTGGTCCGCAGCCTGTCCGAGGGCGATGTGCTCTACGAGAGCGAGCCGGGCACGGCGCTGGTCCCCGCCTCCAACACCAAGCTGCTGACCTCGGTGGCGGCCCTGGAGGTGCTGGGGACCGACCACCGGTTCACCACCACCGTCTCGGCGAGCGACCAGCCCGTCGGCGGCGTGGTCGAGGGCGACCTGCACCTCACCGGCGGAGGCGATCCGACCCTGACGGTCGGACGCTACGACGAACTCGCCGCCGACGTCGCGGCCGCCGGGGTCACCGAGGTGACCGGCGACCTGCTGGCCGACGACACGCTGTTCGACGACCAGCGGCTTCCGGAGACCTGGGACCCCAGCGACGAGCCCTACGCCTACGCCGCCCAGGTCTCCGCCCTGACCGTGGCCACCGACACCACCTACGACACCGGGGTCGTCAACGTCACGGTGAAGCCGGGCGCCGCGGCCGGCGATCCGGTGTCCGTCAACGTCAGCCCCGACGTCGGCTACGTGGCGGTCGAGGCGACCGCGAGCACCGGAAGCGCCGACAGCGCCGCCGGCCTGAGCATCACCCGGGAGTCCGGGACCAACACCATCACCGTCTCGGGCTCGCTGCCGGCCGGCGGCGGCGCCCAGGCGCAGCTCACCACCGTGGACGAGCCCACCGACCTCGCGGCGGCGGTCTTCGCCGACGCCTTGGAGGAGAACGGGGTCGAGGTGCACGGCGAGGTCGGCCGCGCCGAGACGCCGCAGGACGCGGTGCGGATCGCCGAGAGCACGTCTGCCGAGCTCGCCGACATCCTGGTGCCGTTCCTCAAGCTGTCCAACAACGGGCACGCCGAGATGCTGGTCAAGACGATCGCCCAGGAGACGACCGGCGAGGGCACCTGGGCGGCCGGGCTGCCGGAGGTCGAGGCCGCGCTGAACCGCCTGGGCCTCAAGACCGAGGGCGTGGAGCTGGCCGACGGCTCCGGGCTCACGCGCGCCAACAAGATCCCGGCCGAGGTGATCACCGAGCTGCTCGCGGTCACGCGCGAGCAGCCGTGGTCGGACACCTGGGAGAGCGCTTTGCCGGTGGCCGGTAACCCCGACCCGATGGTCGGCGGCACCCTGGCCAGCCGGATGGTGGCCACCGCGGCCGCCGGCAACGTGCACGCCAAGACCGGCAGCATGACCGGCGTCAGCGCGCTGTCCGGCTACGTCACCACGGCCGACGGCGAGGAGCTGGTGTTCAGCATCCTCAACAACGGCTACACCGGCGCCGCTCCGCGTCCGATCCAGGACGCCATCGCGGTCCGCCTGGCGGAGTTCAGCCGCGACGAGGCGACCGCCGGCACGCCGGAACCCGTGGCGCCGCTGCTCGCGGAGTCGCGTTCCGCGTCGAGCTCCTACGACGTCCCGGAGATCGAGAGCATCGAGCGCCTGGACGAGCTGGAGTGCACCTGGGCCGGCGCCTGCTAGCCCGACCCGACACGCGCCCGGGCATCCGGGCACACCGAGCGCCGGCCGGACCGCACAGGTCCGGCCGGCGCCGCTTTTCGCCGGTCCCGACGACGAGGGAACGCCCCCCGAGGGCCGGGCCGCTTGCCGGAGGGTCAGCCGGGGAGTAGAGCCCCCAGAGGTCGAAGTAGCCCCGTGCGCTCTCGGTCGCCGGCGCGATCGGGAGGCTCTAGGGTGCAGGCTTGTGACCGAACTTTCCTCCCATCTCAGCGCGACAGCGGACGCCTATGATGCTGTGGCCGTCCGCTACGCCGAACTCCCCCGCGGCGATCTAGACGCCCGGTCGCCGGACCGCGAGGTGCTCGCCGCGTTCGCCGAACTCGTGCGGACCGGCGACGCCGGGCCCGTCGCCGAGCTGGGGTGCGGCCCCGGACCGGTGACCGCGCACCTGCGGGACCTGGGGCTGGACGTCTTCGGGGTCGACCTGTCGCCGGTGATGATCGATCTCGCCCGCGAGGCCTACCCGGACCTGCGGTTCGAGGTCGGCTCCATGGACGCCCTGGACCTGGCCGGCGGCACGCTGGCCGGCATCGTGTGCTGGTATTCCGTCATCCACGCCCCGCCCGGGGACGTGCCGTCGTACCTCGCCGAGTTCCGGCGGGTACTCGCGCCTGGCGGCCACCTCCTGCTCGCCTTCTTCGAGTCGGAGGGGGAGCCGGTCACGGCGTTCGACCACAAGGTGACGACCGCCTTCCGGTGGCCGATCGACGGTCTCGCGGAGCTGGCGGGCGAAGCCGGGTTCGCCGAGGTCGGCCGGATGCTGCGTGAGCCGGGTGAGGGGGAGCGGTTCCGCCAGGGCCGGCTGCTGATGCGAAAAGGCGAGCGTCCGAGCTGATCGCCTGCCCATGCGGGGGCGGGTCGGCTCAAGCGGAACCGCCAGCGTCGCGCTGGCGGACGCGGGAGGCCGGGCCCGCCCCTGGACCGCTGGCGGGGCAGAGCGGGAGCCGGCCGGGCGGTAGGCGCGCCGGGCAGAATGTCGACATATCGACTTAGCGCTGGTACTCCCCGATCCACAGCCGCGGGGCCGTGCTCTGGAGGCGGGCGGCCATCTCGCGGCAGTCCCGATGCCCCGGACCGGGAACCGCAGCCGGGCGCCGGGCAGGTCCGGCCGCGGCGGCCGCTCGCGCTGGGGCGCGGATCGTTACCCCGTCAAGGCTCGGGAAGGTGATCACGTGACGTCGTTGTTCGACGTCACCGGACCGGTCTGCCGTTCCCGGACGGGTGACGGGGGAGGGTTACAGTTCCTCGCGCTTGACGGCGGTGAGGAAGGCGGTCCACTCGGTGCGGGAGAGGAAGAAGGCGCCGGCGTCGCGGTTCTTGGAGTCGCGGAGGGCGTGGGTGGTGGGGGACGTCGCGACCTCGACGCAGTTGCTGCTTCCACCGCTGAAAGACGCCTTTCGCCACAGGCCAAGGGCGCTGCGCTCTGAGTCTTCGCCTGTGATCATTGGTGGGCTAGCCTCCAAGGTCCGTGAGCTGACGCTGCAAGAGTTCGCGGGTCGGTTCAGTATCCAGTGCCGCTGCTCGAAGACGGTTGAAAACCGTTTCATACCGCTCCAAGTCAGCTCGTTTATCGAGGAAGATGTTAACCGAGGAGCCTTCGAGGTAGACAGCAGAGAGGTCGTCGTTGTCCAGGCGCAGGATCACGAAGCTGGCGATCTCCAGTGCAGCGTGAGCGCCAGCGCTGAAGGGCAGGACCTGCAACGTCATTCTGGGATGAGATGACACTTCGGTCAGATACCGGATCTGATCCTTCATCACGTCGACCCCACCAACACGCTGAGTGATGGCGGATTCGCCAATGATGGCCCACATGGAGCATGTCGAGTTCCACCACTTCTCCTGGCGTTCCCGGCGGACTTTGACGTGCGCCTCGATTACGTCCTCCGGATCTCCCAGGCGAATGGCCTTCGTGATGGCCCGGGCGTACTCCTCCGTCTGGAGCAGCCCCGGTATCAGTTGACACTCGTAGGTCCCAATGCTGTTGGCGGCTTCTTCGAGGCTGATGAAGGTGCCGTAGTACTCCTTCAGCTCGTACCCCTGCCACCAGTTGGACTGTTTGGCCTGCTTGCGGAGGGCGATGAGGCGGCTGAAGGTCTCATCGTCGACTCCGTAGTGCTGAAGCAGTCGCTCAAGGGCAACCACGCCGGGCACGCTGCTGTTCTCGCCCGTGCTCTCCCAGCGTGCAAGCGATGACGGCGCGACCCGGGCCGCTTTGGCGACAGCGTTGAATCCCCGGTCTGCTCGGAGCGCCCGAAGTCTCTTCGCGAGTTCCCATCTTGCCACCGTCTGTCGTTCACTCATTGTCTAGAAACCTGCCCATTCGTCAGTTCCATGACGCAGGGAATTTTTGCAAGCTCCCAGATTAGAGCTTGCAAATCACTGATCGCGCCTCCATACTACAGGTATCCGTGTCGGAGCGACTCCGTAGAGTTACCAGCTCGGTTTTTGGCGCGGTCATGAAAACGGCCCCGGCGGGTGCTAGCACCACCTGCCGGGGCCTCGTCCCACTCGCCTGACTGCACCAGGGAGCGAACATGTTCCACGTTATCCCGCGCCCCACCCCCGCGCACCCCGGCGCCGCATGGGGTCCCGCCTACGACCACTTGGGCCTGCCCGGGACCCTCGAAGCCCCCGCCGAACTCCGCCTCTGGGCCGTCCGCCGACTCATCCGGTGCGGCCGTCCCTACAGCAACAGTCCCGACCTCGCCGACGCGCTCCGTCTGGTCGCCAGCGAACTCGCCACCAACGCCATCCGGCACTCCGCCTCCGGCGAGGACGGCGGCTTCCTCATCGCCGCTCTGCACTTCCCGCACGACTGCGTCACCCTGCGCGTCTTCGACCTCGGCCCCAAGACGTCCGCACCGACCAGCCCCGCCGAACCTCCGAACGTCCTGGACGACCCCGACCTGCACGACGCCGAGCACGGGCGTGGCCTCGCGCTCATCGCCCTGCACGCGCGCCGCTACGGCTGGACCCGGCCGCCCCGTCACCGGGTCCACTCTGTCTGGGTCGAGCTGCCCGTCGAGCCCCGCCTGGAGGCGGCATGACCGCGCTGCACGTCCACCCCGCCCCGGCCGTCCAGCCGTCCTGGCGACCGGCGCCGTCAACGGCCGTCCCGGACTGGATGCGGCACACCCTCCGCGCAGAGGAAGAGGCAGCGGCCCGCGCACGCCGGATCGCGGCCGGTGCCACCGTCCGCACCCGGCGGGACGGCTCCCCGGACGACTGGCCGGACGGCTGCCCAGACGACTCCCCGGCCGCAGTTGCCCGCCGAACCGGCCGCTACCACCCCCGGCACGCCCGCCCCGGCCCGCGCCTGCGCGGGGCCCGGGGACGACGGCGCGGCACGGTGGCGCGGCTCATGCACGAAGCGCGCACCTCGATCGGCGGCATGCTGCTGCTCCCGCCGTTCACCGCCGTCGGCTACCTCTGCTCCGAGCTGCGCATGCTGCTCTTCTAACGGGCGGTCCCGCAGCACCGTCCGCAGCGCAGCGTGGGGAAGAAGTCACAACCCGGTATGGCGCCTGTGCGGCGTCACCCGGTAGAACGGTCGGCATGTCCGCCAGTAACGCACACGTCGCCGCCTGGTCCCGGATCGATGTCTCGGAGGGGCTCGGCATGGGGTCCCTCATCGCCGAACCCACCGGCTTCCGGCTGGAGGGCAGCGAGGTCGTCGCCGAGGGCGACGAGCGCTACTCCTGCCGCTTCACGGTCACGGCCGACCTGGCGTGGCGGACCCGCGTGGCGCGCGTGGAGGTGGTGTCGGGCAACGGGACGCACGTGGTGGAGCTGGCGGCCACCAGCGGCGGCCACTGGACGGTCAACGGCCACCGCGAACCGGCGCTGGACGGCTGCGTGGACGTGGACGTGGCCGCGACTCCGGTCACCAACACGCTGCCGATCCGGCGCCTCGGCCTCGCGCCGGGGGAGTACCGCGACCTCGCCGTCGCGTGGGTGGACGTGCCCAGCCTCCAGGCGCGCAGGCTGACCCAGCGCTACATCCGGCTGACCCCCACCGCCGGAGTCGACCGCTACGAGTACATCCACCCGCCCACCACCACCTACACCCTGACGGTGGACGCGGCCGGCCTGGTGATCGACTACGAGAGGTTCGCCCGCCGAGTGCGCTGACGCGGACCTGGAGCGGTCCCGGTGCCGGAGCGGTCTCCCCCTCGGCCCGACCAGCGGCGCCCCCGGCGAGCTGGGGCCGCCCCCCGGTCCGACGCGCGTCACGGCAGCGAGAAGCAGCCGGCCTCCGGGTCCCATCCGGCGTGCACGCCGTCCAGGTGCACCTGCCACTCGGCGCCGGGGACGGCGGCGCGCACCTCGCCGAGGAGCGCGAGCCAGTGCTCCACCTGCGCCGCCATGACCTCCCACGGCGCCTGGGTGTGGCTGATCTTCACGGCTCCGTCGAGGATCTCCCCGGGCGCCAGTGCGTCGTCGGAGTACCACCCGAACGGCTCGCAGTACTCCCGGACCAGCTCCCGGCCCCGGCCGGGGAAGGCATCCTCGATCCGGTCCACGAGGCCGTCACGGTACCGCTCGACCAGCGCGCCGACGCGTTCCCGCTCCTCCGGTGTGAGGGCGCGGGCGCGGGTGGCGGTGGAGTAGAGGGACGTGCCCATGGTCGGGTCCTTGTCTTCTGGGGCCGCGTGCCGGACGGTGCGGTGCGGGCCGCTACGGGGCGCCGGGGCCGGCCGGTTCGCCGTCCGGCGCGGTGTGCGGCACGTCGCGGCCGCTCGTGGCGAGCAGCAGCCAGGTGTCCGGCGGCAGTTCCGGCCGGCCGGGCACCGGCCGCCGCTCCTCCCGCCACGCCGACCCCACCGCGGCGGTGGCGACCCGCCGCCAGAACCGGGCGGCGCCGGCGTTCTCCTCCTGGAAGGCGATGGCCCACGCCCCGGCCTGGCGGCGCAGCAGCTCCAGGGCCGCCGCCAGTCCCGCACCCTGCCTGCGCAGCGCGCGGACGACGAAGAACGCCCCGATGGAGGTCGCGCCGTCGGGGAGCGGCCGGGTCAGCGCGAAGCCGACCGGGGCCGAGCCGTGGCGGACGAGGTAGGCGCGGCGGCCCGGTTCGTCGAAGAACAGCGGCAGCCGCTCGAACGGGTACCGGCCGTCCGGACCGGGGAGCGTCCCGCGGAACTCCGAGAGGTCGTGGCGCTCCAGCTGCGCCAGTCGCTCGATCACGGGGCGGAGGTCGTCGGACGCCTCTTCGAGCGTGACCCGCGCGGGGCTCTCTGCTCACTCCGGTGCGTTCATTCCGGACATGCTGCCATAACGGGCGGACAGCGCTGTGGGTCCGCGGCCGACCGCCGTCCCCCCTGCGACGACCGCCCGGCTGCCCGCGGCGACCGGACGAGGCGGGCCCGGCGCACGCGGACGGGCCGCCCTCCCGCCTGGCGCGGGACGGGGCGGCCCGGGTTGGGCGCGTCCGGCGTCAGCCGGTGAGCAGGGTGAGCCCCCAGCGGCTCAGGATCGGGTTGAGGGGCTGGAAGTAGGTGGTGCCGCCGACGGTGCAGTTGCCGGAACCGCCCGAGGTGACCCCCTGGGCCTGGGTGCCGGCGAGCCAGGAGCCGCCGGAGTCACCGCCCTCGGCGCAGGCGTTGGTGCGGGTCAGGCCGGAGACGCTGCCCTCCACGTAGCGGACCGTCTGGTTCTTAGACTGGATGGTCCCGCAGTGCCAGCCGGTGGTCTGGCCGGAGCGGCAGACGGAGGCGCCCACGGCGGCCTCCTGCGATCCGGTCACGGTGACGCTGCCGCCGCCGTAGTTGTTGACGCGGGCCGTGGGGGTGTGGCCGGAGCCCAGTCGGACGTAGCCCATGTCGCTGCCGGGGAAGACCGAGCCGCCCACCGTGCCGAGCTGGTTGCTCAGGGTGCCGCCGGACGACACGGTGTTGTACGCGGCGGAGCCTGTGGGGCCGCAGTGGCCGGCGGTCACGTAGCCGCCCACCACGCCGAAGCCGACCGAGCAGACGTAGGGGTCGGAGCCCTCGTAGAAGTAGTACGGGTTCCCGCCGACGATGGTGGCGAAGGTCCGCGGCCGCTCCCCGGTCTCGACGACCCGCACCGGCTCCGCGGTGACACCGGCGTCCGCGAGCAGTTCCCGGGCCTCGGCGCCGCCGCCGTCGAGGACGGTGACGACCACCTCGTTGGCCTCGGCGTCGACGTACCAGCCGGTGATGTCATCGCCGGCCGACGCCTCGGCCGCGTTGAGGTCGCCGACCACCGCATCGAGGTCGGACTCGCTGTACTCGACGACCTCCGCCGCGGCTCCGAGGCCGCGTACGGTCGCCGCCGCGTCGGCGTCGGTCACCGAGACGGTGAGTCCGCGGGTGTCGATGTCGAACACCGCTCCCGCGAAGGCGCCGCCGATGGCCGCACGCACCTCGGCCTCCAGGGCGCTCGCCTCCTGCTGGTCCCGCAGGAGGGTGGTCGCCTCCCTCTCGGTGAGACCGAGATCGCGCTGCATGGCGGCCAACTGCTCGGGGGAGCCCTCCGGGGCTCCGGTCTCGGCGGCTGCGGGGGCGCCGGCGGTGACGACGAGTCCGAAGGCGAGTGCGGTTCCGCCCAGGGCCCAGGGGAGCCGGGTCTTCCTCATGTACTGCCCTTTCAGGGGGAGGGGAAGGGCAGACCCGCGCCACGGGGGCTTGGCGCGGGTCCCGTCCGATGCCCGGCCATTAATCCGGACATCGTTCGTGTTTCGTCCGATAGGTGGACGAACGATGAAGAAGATAGCGAGTGACTTCGCATGGCGACAGGGGTGTGACGCAGTGTGCGCCTGCTGCGGAGGGTGCCTCCTGTTACCAAAACCTCACGCCGAGGACGGCTACATAGCGTGATGTTTCGGGTGAGTAGGGCAAACAATGGGAATCTTGGCCCATAGCCCGCAGCGCTGTATTGCCGGGGCCGAGTGTGCAAGTGGTACAGGTGTCCACTTTTGGCCACGGTGCTTTCACGGAACGTAGCGGGCGTCGAGGGTGGGGGTGCGG
>NZ_QEIO01000160.1 GCF_003336425.1 Marinitenerispora sediminis
GCCCATGAGCGCCCCGCCCGGCGCCCTGCGGCTGCGCCCGCCGCGGCACCGCGTGCACCGCCGGGCGGTCGCCTGGTGGAGCGCCCGCGCCCTGCTGTGGACGGCGGTGCCCACCGCCGCCCTCGCCGCGGCCGCGCTGCTCATCGAGCCCTGGCGCCCCTGGCTGTGGCCCGCCGCGGCGGCGGCCGGTGCGCTCGGGGCCGCCTACGTCCTGGTCATGCCCGTCTGGCGGTACCGCGTGCACCGCTGGGAGACCACCGAGGACGCCGTCTACACCGCCGCCGGCTGGTTGTGGCAGGAGTGGCGGGTGGCACCGATGTCGCGGATCCAGAGCGTCGACACCACGCGCGGCCCGCTGCAGCGGCTCTTCGGGCTGTCCACCGTCACCGTCACCACCGCGTCGGCGGCCGGCGCCGTCGGCATCGCCGGGCTCGGGCGCGAGCGGGCGGAGGCGCTGGCCGACCTGCTCACCGCCACCACCCAGGCCACTCCGGGAGACGCCACATGACCACCACCGACTCCACGCAGTGGCGCCGACTGAGCGCGCGTTCCGCCCTCGCCGCGACCGTGCTGCTCGCCGCCGTCATCGGCGCCCCCGCGCTGGTCGCCGCCCTCGTCGTCGCCGTCGCCTGGTCGGTGCCCGTCGGCCTGGCCGTCGCCGGCGGCGCGGTGCTCCTGGTGGCCGCGCTCACCGGCGGCGAGTGGGTCCGGGTCCGCCGGACGCGCTACCGCCTCACCCCCGAGCGCCTGGAACTGCGCGCCGGGCTGCTCGCGCAGACCCTGCGGTCGGTCCCCCGGGACCGGATCCGCAGTGTGGACGTCACCGCCGACGTGGTGGCGCGGCTGCTCGGCGTCGGCACGGTCACCATCGGCACCGGCGAGACCGCGGGGGCCGAGGGCGTGCGGCTGCGCTCGCTCGACGCCGCCGACGCCGACCTGCTCCGCCGCACGCTGCTGGACCGCGGCGCGGCCGCCGCGGAGGCCGCGCGGCCGGGGGAGGGCACCATCGCCCGGCTGGACCCGCGCTGGCTCGGCTACGCGCCGCTGGCCGAATGGGCTCCGCTGCTGGGCGTCGGCGCCTACGGCGGTCTCTACAGCGTGCTGTCCTGGTTCGGCGAGGACCGCGCCAACCGCGTCGCCGCCGCCGTCTTCGAGTCCGTCCGGCCCTACTGGCTGCTGGCCGCGCCAGGGGCACTGCTCCTGGTGCTGCTCACCGGCATGGCGGCGGCCGCGCTCATCGGTGTGGAGACGTGGTGGGGCTACCGCCTGGAGCGAGAGGTGGACGGCTCCCTGCGGCTGCGGCGCGGCCTGCTCACCACGACGTCGATCTCGCTGGAGCAGTCGCGGCTGCGCGGGGTCGAGCTCTGCGAGCCGGTGCCGCTGCGGTGGGCCGGGGGCGCCCGGCTGCGGGCCGTCGCCACCGGGCTGGGGGCGGCCAAGGACGAGGAGAAGGTGGGCCGCGACACCCTGACCCCGCAGCTGCCGCTGGCCGTGGCGCACCGGGTGGCCGCGGGGGTCATGCGCGCGGAGCGGTCGCCGTTCGCGGCGGCTCCGCTGCGCGCGCACCCCGCGGCGGCCCGTCGGCGCCGGCTCGTGCGGGCGATCCTCGCGGGCGCGGCGGCCGCGGCCGCCACCGCGGCCCTGGTGGCGGCGGTGCCCGCGACCCCCGGCTGGGTCTGGGCCGCGCCGCTCGCCGTGCTGGCGGTCGCGCTGCCGTGGGCGCACGCCGCCTACCGCGCGCTCGGCCACGCGGTCGCCGGCGAGTACCTGCTGGTCCGCGCGGGCGGCCTGCTCCGCCGCACCGTGGCGGTGCGCCGAGAGGGGGTCATCGGCTGGCGGATCACCCGCTCGCCGTTCCAGCGCGGGGCCGGGCTGGCGACGGTGGGGGCCGCGACCGCCGCGGGCGCCGGGATGTACCGGGCGGGCGACGTCGACCTGGGCGCCGGGCTGGCGTTCGCCGACGCGGCGGTGCCCGGTCTGCTGGCGCCCTTCCTGGTCCGCGGCTGACCCCGTGACCGCCGGTACCGCGCGGGCGACCGGTCGATACCGGGGAATATGGGTAGGTTCTCGGCAGCGGTCACCGCGCCGCGGGCGCGGTGGCACGGGAGAGGTGAGGGGCTGAGGGCGATGCCGGATCCCAAGGGCGACATCCGAGTCTTCCTGGTGGACGACCACGACGTCGTACGGCGCGGAGTGACGGCCCTGCTGGAGAGCGAGCCCGACGTGGAGGTCGTGGGCGAGGCGGGCACCGCGGCCGACGCGGTCGCCCGCATCCCGGCCGCGCGGCCGGACGTGGCGGTGCTGGACGTGCGACTCCCGGACGGCAGCGGGGTGGAGGTGTGCCGCGAGGTGCGCTCGCGGCTGCCGGAGGTGGCCTGCCTGATGCTCACCTCGTTCCCCGACGACGACGCGCTGTACGACGCCATCATGGCAGGCGCGGCCGGGTACGTGCTCAAGCAGATCCACGGCTCCGACCTGGTGCGGGCGGTGCGGACGGTGGCGTCGGGCCGCTCACTGCTCGATCCGCGCAGCACGGCGCGGATGCTCGAACGGCTCCGCGAGGACGCGCACCGCCAGGACCCGCTGTCCGCGCTGACCGACCAGGAGCGCCGCATCTTCGACCTCATCGGCGAGGGCCTCACCAATCGGCAGATCGGGGAGCGGATCTTCCTGGCCGAGAAGACGGTCAAGAACTACGTGTCGAGCGTGCTCGCCAAGCTCGACATGCAGCGCCGCACGCAGGCGGCCGTCTACGCGGCCCGTCTCAGGGCGGAGTCCCCGCACCGCCAGGACAGCTGAGCGGCCGCCGCGACGCGGCTCGATGGCCGGCTACGGGAGGGGCACATGACCGGAGGGGCGACCGCACCGCTGGTGACGGCGGTCGACGGCAGTGAGGGCGGTCGCCACGCCCTCGAATGGGCGGTGGACGAGGCGCGGTTGCGCGGCCTGCGGCTGCGGGTGGTGCACGTCTACAGCTGGCTCGGATTCCGAGGCGCGGCTGAGGGCGCCCCGGAGTTCGACTTCGCCGCGATGGGCCGCCGCATCGCCGAGCGCGCCCGCGACCGCGCGAAGGCCCGCGCGCCCGGACTCGACGTCGAGGCCGTGTGGGTCGAGGGCGACCCCGGGGACGTCCTGCTGGACGAGGCCGAGGGGGCCGCGATGGTGGTGGCCGGCTCGCGCGGGGCCAGCCGGCTCGGTGCCGTGTTCATCGGGTCGACCGGGCTCCAGCTCGCGGCGTTGGCGCCGTGCCCGCTGGTGGTCGTCCCGCACCTCGCACCGCGCCCCGCCACCGGCCGCGTGGTGGTCGGGGTGGACGGCTCCGCGGCCGCCCGGGCGGCCGCGGAGTGGGCGTTCGAGGAGGCCGCGCTCCGCAGCTCCGTGCTGCGCGCCGTGGCGGTGCGCGGGTCGGCGTCGCACGGCGTCTTCGCGTCGCTGGAGACCCCGGAGCCGGGCCCCGGCACACCCGAGGAGCGAGCGGCGCAGGAGGAGGCTCGGCGCGAGCTGTCGGAGTCCGTCGCCGGGCTGCGGGACCGCCACCCCCAGGTCCCGGTCGAGACCGAGGTGGCCGCCGGCCACGCGGCCCGCACGCTGACGGCGGAGTCCCGCGGCGCTGACCTGGTGGTACTGGGGTCGCGCGGCCGCGGCGGGTTCGCGGGCATGCTGCTCGGTTCGGTCAGCCAGACGGTCCTGACCCATTCGGCCTGCCCGGTCGCGGTGCTGCACGCCCCCGAGGAGTAGGCCTCCGGCGGGCACACCGGGGAAGGGCCGCGCCGCGGGACGGCCCCGTCGCCGCGGCGCCGGCGAGCGAGCGGGCCAGGATTCGGGCGAGCGGCCGTCCGGGCGCGGCCGGGCCGCGGTTCTCGGGCCGGTCCCGGCCGGGCTCCACCGCCCCGAACGTGCGCGCCGGCCCCGGGAGCCGACGGCCCCTGCGGAGGAGCGGGGCCGCGCTCCAGCCCGGCCGCCGCACCGCGGGCCGGGGCCGCGACGGCACCCGCACACGCTCCCCCTCCGGACCCACCGGCCCGGAGCCGGGCCTTCCCTGCACGGGAGGGGGCCGCGAGCGGTCCTGGTTCCGTGGCCGCGCGGGTGCGCACCCGTTCGGCGGTGGGCCGGCGGCCCCGCGACCACGGCCTCGGGGAGCCGGCTGCGCGGCACCGGACGCCCGGGCGGCACCACTCCGGCCCTGGAGCAGGGCGGTGCGGCCGTCGCCCCACCACCGCGAGCGAGCCACCGCGTGGACCTGGACGCGGCGTCCCCGTGCGGCGCCCAGCGGAGCGGCCCGGCCGCGCCGGTCCACTCCCCCACCGCCTCTTCCGGTACCGAGCGCGCATCCACCGGCCCAGGCCACCGCACCGTGCGCCTCGTACCGGGACGGGCCGCCCGGGCAGGGACCCCGCATACCCGGAGCGGCTACCACCTGCCCCACCGGGCGGCGAGCACGGCATCGGCGGACCGCCGCCCCCGCGCGGTCCGGATCCCCCGGCTCCGACGAGCGCCGCGATCCGGCCCGGCCCGTCAGGAGAAGGCCGGAAGGGCGCCGGCGCGCGGCCGGGTCCGGGGCCTGCGGCGCGGCGGCGCCCGCAGCGCCGGGCGAGCCCTTCGGCAGCGGCAGGACCGACCAACGTCCCGTTGCCCGCCGGGGCCGCGTGGTGTCCGATGGATGGTGGGAGGTGGAGGCCATGCCGCACGCGAAGGCGGTGGTCATGCCGGTCGAGCACCTCTCGGCGATGATCTTCGGCACCGACGGGGTGGTCACCGACACCGCGCGCATCCACGCCGCCGCGTGGAAGCGGACGTTCGACGAATTCCTGCGGGTCCGGGCCCGGCGCGACAGCGGGCGGTTCGAGCCGTTCGACATGCGCGCCGACTACCTCCGCTACGTCGACGGCCGGCCCCGGCTGGAGGGGGTGCGCACCTTCCTGGGCGCGCGGGGGATCACCCTGCCCGAGGAAGCGCCCGGTGACGACCCCGGCGCCACGACCCCCGCCGCCCTCAGCGACCGCAAGGACCGCTACTTCCTGGAGCACGTGCGCCACTACGGTGTCGCCGCCCATTCCTCGACCGTGGCGCTGGTGCGCGGCCTGCTGGACCGCGGGATCGCCACGGCGACGGTGTCGGCCAGCCGCAACTGCGCGGCGGTGCTGCGCGCGGCCGGCGCCGCCGACCTGTTCGACGTGCGGGTGGACGGGATCGACGTCGCCCGGCTCCGGCTGCCCGGCACGCCCGATCCGGCGCTGCTCCTGGAGGCCGCCGCACGCCTGGGGGTGCCGCCCGCCCGCGCCGGCGTGGTGGAGAACGCCTGCCCGGGCGTGACGGCGGCGCGCCGCGGCAGGTTCGGCCTGGTGGTCGGCCTCGACCCCGGCGGGCACACCACCGAGCTGTACCGCCAGGGCGCGGATGTGGTGGTGACGGACCTCGGCGACCTGACGCTTCCGGAGGTCGCGGGCTGAACCCGGCGACGGCGCCGGGCCCGCACCGGCGCAGCCGGGCACGCCCGCGGGCGGCCGCCTCCCCGCGCGGCGCGGGCAGCGGCACGGTGCCCAGCCACCGCCCCTCCGCCGATCACGCGGAGGCAGCCCCGCATCCGCCCCCGGCACGGCGTCCTCATCCCGGAGCCGCTACGCACCCCCGGTGAGGAGGACGGACCCTCACCACGTCACCGAGGACCTCCCGGGCCAGGTCGCCGGAGCCGGGCGCATGGGCCGCCCCCGGGCGCGGCCATAGCAGACGTCCGCGTCACCGTGCCCCGCCGCCTTTTCCCGACCGGCCGCGACGGGGACGTCTCGCGGTGGCACCAGCCGTGCGCGCCCGAGACGCACCCGCCGACTCGCGCGCCGGTCGTGGCCGCGGCCCGCCAGAGCGGCGCGAGCCGGTCGCGGGCGCAGGCAGCCGTCCCCGTGTGTGCCCTCCAGCTGGTCAGCACCACCACACCGGCGCACCGGTGGCCACGTCCCCGATCGCCCACGACCACCAACCACAAAGGGCCACTCGTCTAGTGCTCGATGATGGCCATCTGCGCCTCGTCATGGCGGTCCCCGGCCGCGGCGGGGAGCGCGTCGAGGCGGTCGATCTGCGCGGGGGTCAGCACCACGGCGTCGGCGGCGGTGTTCTCCTCGACACGCGAGACCCGCCGGGTGCCGGGGATCGGCGCGATGTTGCCGCCCTTCGCCAGCAGCCAGGCCAGGGCCACCTGCGCCGGCGTGGCGCCCGCCTCGGCCGCCACCGCCTCGACCTCCTCGACGATGCGCAGGTTGCGCCGGATGTTCTCCCCGGTGAAGCGCGGGTTGCCGGCGCGGAAGTCGTCGGCGCCCAACCCGTCGGCCGAGCGGACCGTGCCGGTGAGGAAGCCGTGGCCCAGCGGCGCGTAGGGCACGAACCCGATGCCCAGCTCCCGCGTCAGCGCCAGCAGCTCCGCCTCGGGGTCCCGGGACCACAGGGAGTACTCGGTCTGCAGCGCCGCGACCGGGTGCACGGCGTGGGCGCGGCGGATGGTCGCGGCTCCGGCCTCCGACAGGCCGATGTGCCGGATCTTGCCCTCGGCCACCAGATCGGCCAGCGTCGCGACGACCTCCTCGATCGGGACGGCCGGGTCGACCCGGTGCTGGTAGTAGAGGTCGATGCGGTCGGTGGCGAGCCGCCGGAGCGATCCCTCGACCGCGGTGCGGATGTTCACGGGGCTGCTGTCGAGGTGCCCCGGACCGCCGCCGGCGTGCGAGATGGCACCGAACTTGCTCGCCAGCACCACCTCGTCGCGCCGCCCCCTGAGCGCGCGGCCGAGGAGTTCCTCGTTGGTGAAAGGGCCGTAGATCTCGGCGGTGTCGATGTGGGTGACCCCCAGGTCGAGGGCCCGGTGGACGGCGCGGACGGATTCGGCGTCGTCCGCGCCCCCATCGGAGGACGCGGCCAGCGACATCGCGCCCAGGCCGATCCGGGATACGGCGAGTCCGCCCAGCAAGACGTGCTGCATCAGATGGGTTCCTTCTTCCGTGCTCGTCCGGCGTTCCGGGCGCCGCCCGCGGGCGGCCGGCACCCGCCCGCGCGCCTGGAGCGGCGCGCCGGCCATGTGCCGCTGCCCAGTCTGGCGGGGACCGGCGGCGCGGGGTGGCGGAACGGGCGAGCTCGCACGCGCGGACCCCGCGCCCGCCAGCGCGGGACCTCCGGCCCCCGGGGTGGCGCCCTCGGTCCCTGGTGCGCGCGGCGCCGCTCCGATGGGCTGGAAGCGCCGGAGCCGGACACGAGGGCATCCGCCGCGTACCGGCCGCGCGGCGGGAAGGGGGACGACCCGCGATGGGGGACACCGCTCGGCGCGCGGGCGCCGGTCCCAACCTGTCCGCTCCCGGGGCGGAGCGCGAGCTGCTGGACACCGCGCGGTGGGCCGCGGAGCACGCGCCGTCGGTCTGGAACACCCGGCCGTGGACGCTGGAGGCCGACCGCGGGCGCATCTCGCTGCGCATCGACCTGCGCCGGCGGCTGCCCGTCGCCGACCCGGCGCTGCGGGAGTCGGTCCTCAGCTGCGGGGCCGCGCTCCTCACGATCCGGATCACGCTGCTCGCGGGCGGGTGGCGCCCCGAGGTGAGCCGGCTGCCCGACCCCGACCGGCCGGGCCTGCTCGCCGACGTCAGCGTGGCGGGGACGGCCGAGCCCGGCGACCTGGAGCGCGCCCTGTTCTCCGCCGTGGAGCACCGGCACACACACCGCGGCCCGTTCGAGAACGGCGTCGAGGACCGGGGGCTGCTCCAGGACCTGAGCGCCGCGGCCCGGACGGAGGGCGCCCGGCTGCGGACGGTGACGGAGCCGACGCTGGTGCGCTCGCTGGCCGGACTGGTGGGCGCGGCGGAGTACCTGCACCGGCACGAGCGCGACCGCGGGGAGGAGATCGCCCGCTGGACGCGCGAGTCGGGTGACCGCACCGCCCTCGGGGTGCCCGCCCAGGACTTCCCGCCCGCCGACGACGCCCCCAACCGGCTCTTCCCCGGCCGCGACTTCGGCGGGGGCCGGGTCCGCGGCCGGATGCGGGTCTCGGGGACCAGCGACGGGACGGTGGCGCTGCTGAGCACGCCGGGCGACACCCGGGCGGACTGGCTGGCCGCCGGCGAGGCCCTGCAGCGGGTGCTGCTGACGGCCGCGCACGGCGGTGTGTCGGCCGCCTTCCACCCGCAGCCCCTGGAGGAGCCGCTGCTGCGCGGCTTCATCGGTGAACGCCTGGGACTGGCGGACGGCGGCCACGCGCAGATGCTCCTGCGGCTGGGCCGCCCCGGCGCCTCCGCGCCGGCATCCCGGCGGAGGGCCGCCTGACACCGCGCGCCGCCCCCCGCGACCTGCTTCGATGCCGCGCCAGCTCTGTCCGCGGCCGCGTCGTGGGCCTAGACTCGGACGTGTACTGGACCGCACGTCGAGCGCGGCGCAGCCGCGGCATCCCAGGGCGGACCGATGATGGCCGACGAGACTCCGGGTACCGAGCGGGGGCGGGAGCTCCTGCCCAACACGCGGCTGGACGACTTGCTGAGTGAACTCCAGTCGCGCGTCACGGCCGCGCTGCTGACCCGGGACCGCGTGCACGCCCTGCTGAACGCGGTGGTCCTGATCGGGACCGGGCTGGACCTGGAGACCCTGCTGCGCCGCATCGTCGAGGCGGCCACCAAGCTGGTCGACGCCCGCTACGGCGCGCTGGGCGTGATCAGCTCCGACGGCCGGCTGCTGCAGTTCCTGCCCGTCGGGTTGGGCAGGGAGGAGATCTCCCGGATCGAGCACTGGCCCGAGGGCGAGGGCATCCTCGGCCTGCTGATCAAGGAGCCGCAGTCGCTGCGGCTGGACGAGATCTCCGGGCACCCGGAGTCGCGCGGCTTCCCCCACGGCCACCCTCCGATGCACAGCTTCCTGGGGGTGCCGATCCGGGTGCGCGACGAGGTCTTCGGCAACCTGTACCTCACGGAGAAGGCCGGCGGTGCGGCGTTCGACGAGGACGACGAGGCCATCGTCACCGCTCTGGCGACCGCGGCCGGCGTCGCCATCGAGAACGCCCGGCTCTACGACGCGACCCGCTGCCGGGAGCAGTGGCTGGACGCGTCCGGGGAGATCACCACCCGGCTGCTCTCCGGTGCCGCTTCCGGCGAGGTGCTGCACATGATCGCCGCGCGCGCCCGGCTGATGGCCGAGGCCGACCTGGTCGCCATCGCGCTGGCTGAGGACGGCGCGGACGGGCTGACCGTCCGGGTCGCCGAGGGCGCGGAGGCGGAGCGGGTGACCGGCCGGACGATCGGCACGGACGGGACCCTCCCCGGGCGGGTGCTGCGCGGCGGCGAGCCGGCGGTCGGCGACGTCGGCGAACCCGGCGCAGACGAGGCGGCGCTGGCGGCGACCGGGATCGGGCCGGTGCTGCTGGTACCGCTGGGCGGCGGGCACTCCACCCAGGGTGTGCTGCTGCTCGGCCGCCAGGCGGGCCGCCCGGCGTTCACGCCGTCGGCCGCGCGCACCCTGCACGCGTTCGCCGGCCACGCGGCCGTGGCGCTGGAGCTGGCCGAGAGCCGGCGCGCCACCGAGCGGCTCACCGTCCTGGAGGACCGCGACCGCATCGCCCGGGAGCTGCACGACATCATCATCCAGCGGCTGTTCGCGGTGGCCATGTCGCTGATGAGCTCGGTGAAGCGGATCGACGCCGAGGAGCCGGCCCGCCGGGTCCGCCACGCGGTGGAGGACCTCGACGACACGATCCGCCAGATCCGCTCCACGATCTTCGCGCTGCAGAGCGCCGGCGACGGCGAGCGGCAGTGGCTGCGCAACCAGATCCTGGAACTGGTGGAGTCGGCCAAGGACTCGCTGGACTGCACGCCCGGTCTGCGCCTGGACGGCCCGATCGACAGCGCCGTGCCGGACGAGGTCGCCGACCACCTGCTCGCCGTGCTGCAGGAGGCGCTGTCCAACGTCGCGCGGCACGCGCACGCGCACCGGGTCGACGTCCGGGTGCGGGTCGACACCGACCTGCTGCTGGAGGTCGAGGACGACGGGAGCGGGATACCGGAGCGGGGCCGCCGCAGCGGGCTGCGCAACCTGGCGGAGCGCGCCCGGCTGCTCGGCGGCCGCTTCGAGGCGGTGCGCCGCCCGGCGGGCGGGACGCGGCTGACCTGGCGGGTGCCGCTGCCCGACGAGGAGTGAGGCGCCGGCACGCGCGGCACCACCGCCCGCCGACGGGGCCGGGGTCACCCGGCCGGTGTCTGGCGCGTGTCGTCGTCGGCGGCGGTCAGGTCGCCGGGCCCGGGGCGCCGGAACCCGAACCAGCCGCGCCGCGCGGTCCGGCCGGCCGCGAGGTCCCATGCCAGCCGCTCGCGCAGCTTGTCGACCGCCGCGCAGACGCTGTCAGCCTCGGCGCTCGCCGTGGCGGTGGCGGCACCCAGCCGGACGACCGCCTCGGCCTCAACGAGGCTGCCGTATCCGTCGACGGCGCGGCGCCACAGCGCCACGTCGACGTGGTCGACCCGCACCCGGGAGTAGCGCTGCAGCGTCGCGAACCTGTCCCGCACGTGCGCGATGGCGACGGGGTCGAAGCCGTCGCACGCCCGCACCGCGATCCTGCGGTAGCGGACCAGCTGCCTGCTCTTCACGTCGGCCCCCTTCGTCCGTCGGCTCCGTCGGAGGTTGTGGCCAGTCTCGCGCGCGGGGGCGGGCCGGGGTCAGCGTCCTTCTGCCCCTCCGCGTGTGCCTTTCGTCCCGGAACCCCGGCCGGGACCTTCGCCCCGCGCGGGTCGGGCGAAGGTCTCATGTGCGCGGGCCCGGTGGCGTCGCAGGATGGGACGGGACGGTTGCGGGAGGTGCCATGAGCGTCGGGAGCGGAGCGCACACCGGTCGCGGGGACCTCAGTCGGCGGGTGGCGCACCGGCGCGCCGAGCTGGGCCTGAGCCGGCAGGAGGTCGCCGAGCGCGCGGGTATGGCGACGGGGTACGTGGCCTACCTGGAGGAGCATCAGCCGCAGCTCACCCGCTGGGCGCTGACCCGGCTCGCCGCCGCGCTGCGCACCACGCCCGGCGCGCTGCTGGGGGTCGGTGCCGACCTGCCGCCCGGCTCCGGCCGGGAGGGGGTGCCCGCGCCGGTGCTGTACTGGCTGGGCGCCGAGGAGTGCATGGAGCTGGTCGCGCCCGGCGGCATCGGCCGGATCGCCTTCTGCACGGAGGGCGCGTCGGGCCCCGCCGTGCTGCCGGTCACCTACACGGTGGTCGACGGCAACATCGTGTTCCGCACCGCCCCGGAGGGGACGATCGCGGAGCACTCGGAGGGCTACGTCAGCTTCGAGGTGGACCAGCTGGACGGCGTGATGAGCGAGGGCTGGAGCGTCCTGATCCGCGGCCGGGCCCGCCAGGTCCGCGACCCCGAGGAGCGCGACGCGCTGCGCCGCTCGACCGCCGTCCGCCCATGGGCGGGCGGCGCGCGCGACGCCTACGTGGTGATCGTGCCGACCCGGATCAGCGGCCGGCGCATCTGCGCCCGCCCCTCCGAGGTCC
>NZ_QEIO01000017.1 GCF_003336425.1 Marinitenerispora sediminis
GAGTACCTGCCCAACGGCGGATGGGGCGAGGCGGGACCGGCGATGTACCTGACCTCCTACGAGACCTACCAGGCCGACCCGTGGGAGGCCGACAATGTCTCCGACGCGGCGCGCGGCTCGTTCGCGGGCTGGCGCGACCTCCTCGTCCAGGTGTCCGGCGGGGTCGTCCGCTACCACGTCGACGGCGAGCTCGTGGCCGAGCACGGCGGCCGCTTCTATCCGGACTCGCCGATGTCGGTCAACTTCAACCAGTGGTTCGTCGACCTCGACGGGCACACCGGCGGGCGCAGCTCCTACACCCAGGACGTGGACTACGTCTACTACGCCGGCGGTGAGGTGCTGACCCCCGCGCAGGCCGCCGACCGGGTGGCGGCGCAGCGCGCGGCGGGGACCGAGCGGACCGACACGGTGGGGGAGGGCTGCGGGGCGTGACGCGCCCCCGCGGACCCGCCGCCCGCGGGCGCGCCGCCGGCCCCGCGGCACCCGGACGCGCCCCGGGCAGCCTCTAGCCTGGGACGACCATGCTGAGTCGTCTCCGTGCCAACCGGTGGCTGCGCGCCGCGATCGTCCTCGTCGTGCTCGGGTGCGCGGCCGTCGCGCTGCACGCCCGCTGGGACGAGGCCAGCGACGCGCTCGCCGCCCTCCCGCCATGGGCGGTCGCCGTCTCGCTGCTCGCCGGCCTGGCCGGACTCGGGGCGCAGATGATGGCCTGGCGGGCGCTGCTCGCCGACCTCGGATCGCCGCTGCCGGTACTGGTCGCGGCGCGGATCATGTTCGTCGGCCAGCTGGGCAAGTACGTGCCCGGATCGGTGTGGGCGTTCGTCGCGCAGGTGGAACTGGCGAAGGATCGCGCCGTCGCGCGCCGGCGGGGGCTCGCCGCCACGGTGCTCGCGGTGCTGGTGACGCTCACCGTCAACCTCGTGGTGGCGGCCGTCACCCTTCCCCTCGCGTCGGGCGCGGCGGCGCGCGAGTGGTGGTGGGCGCTCGCCCTGGCCCCCGTCCTCCTGGCCGCGCTGCACCCGCGGGTCGTGACGCGGGTGCTCGGCCTGCTGTCGCGCTGGTCCCGCCGCGACGGCGGCGCCGAGCCGGAGCGGGTGAGCGGGCGCGGCATGGCCGCCGCCATCGGATGGTCGGCCGTCGCCTGGGTGCCGCTCGCGGTGCACGTCTGGGCGCTCGTGGCGGGGACCGGCGGCGCCGGGTCCGCCGCCCTGCCGGCCGCCGCCGGGGCCTACGCCCTCGCCTGGACGCTCGGCGTCCTCGTGGTGGTGGCTCCCGCCGGGCTGGGCGTCCGCGAACTGGTGCTCGTCGTCGGGCTGGCACCCGTGCTGGAACCGGGTGCGGCGCTCGTGGTCGCCACACTGTCCCGGCTGCTGATGACGGCCGCCGACCTGCTGTGGGCGGGTGCGGCGGTGCTCGGTGCGCGGGACCGGGGCGCTCGCCCCGCTCCGGAGTACGGGGGTGCCGCGGGCCGGGCCCGCGGCGGCCGGCCGGGCCGGTTTTCCCGGGGCGGCCGTCCGGAGCCGCCGGAGTCGCTAGGGTGATCCCCGTGCGGATGCCTGACGTCGTCGCCTTCGCCGGCCACCAGATCCACGTGTGCCGCTACCGCGAGGCGGGAACCCTGTTGAACTGGCTCGGTGCCGACCTGCGAGGCCAGGTGGTACTCGACGTCGCGGGCGGCGACGGCTACTGGGCCGGCCAGGCGCGCCGCCGCGGGGCCCGGGCCGTGTCCGTCGACCTGGCGCGGCACAAGATGCTGCGCGGCCGCCGGCTCCGGCACGCCCCCGCGCTGCTCGAAGGCGACGCCCTGCGGCTGCCGCTGCGCGACGCCTCGGTGGACAAGGTGATGTCGATCTGCGCGATCGAGCACTTCGACGACGGCCCCGCCGCGCTGCGCGAGATGGCCCGGGTGCTCAAGCCCGGCGGCGACCTCGTCATGTCGGCCGACTGCCTGTCCCGCCGGGACGCGTGGCCGGCGCTGTTCGAGGCGCACCGCCGCCGCTACCACGTGCAGGCCACCTACACCCACCGGACGCTGGCCGCCCTGCTCGGCGAATGCGGCCTGGACGTGCGGGAGCACCGCTACCAGTTCCGCTCGCGCGCGGCCGAGCGCGGCTACCTCGCGCTGTCGGCGCACGGCGGCCGGTTCGGCTTCAACGCCGCGGCGCCGCTCATCCCGCTCGTCTCCCTCAGTGACGCCCGCACGCCCAACGACCGCGGCAGCATCGTGCTGCTGAGAGCCCGCAAGCGCGACGGCGGGACGTGACCCGCGCGCCGCACGGCGCGCGCCGGACCGCCGGCCGCGGCCGCTGGGCGGCGCACTTGGCGGCACCGGCGGCGGTCCCGGACGGTGCCGGCCGGATCCGGCCGCTCGCGGAGTGAACCGCCGCGGGCGTCGGTGCGATAGATACCACGGAGGGCCTCGGCGGTCACGCTCCGTCGAACTCGGCCGCCGAAATCTTAACTAGGCTTTAACCGCGGGGCGGTACCGTGCGCACGCATACGGGTTACGGAGGCGACGGCAGACAGCCGTCCGTCCGTGTGCCGCATTCGGAGGACCGTCCCGCTCACGGCCGAAGAGTTCACTGAAGCCCGGGCAGCGGTGCCACCGCCGTTCCACGACGACCACCGCGCGCCCAGACGCATGGGGGGACCGTGCAGGCAGAGTTGAGTCGAATCGACTCTCGGAACGTGTTGCGACTGCGATTCCGGGAGATCCTACCGGACAGATCCGAAGAGGACGCGGCCCGTCTGGCGCTGCGTTCGCGCGGGGACCAGCCGAAGACCGTCCACGTGCCGGGGCTGCGGCGGGAGGGTGACCAGATCCGCGCCGATCTGGCGACGATCCCGTTGCCGGACGGCACCTGGGACGTCATGTGGGTGTCCCGGGACGGCCGGTCCGAGCCCGTGGCGACCCGCGATCCGGGGTTCAGCCTGGCGGAGCGCGCCGCCTACCTCGCCGAACCGCGCGACCGCGAGCTGCGGGTGATCCGCGGTCCGGAGGGGCGGCTGCGGCTGCGCAGCGCGCCCGCCCGCCCCTACGCCGAGGTCGAGTGGGTGGACGTCACCGACTCCCACGTCGCGATCTCGGGAGTGCTCGCCTACGTGCCGCGCACCCCCGGCCGCCAGGAGGCGCGGCTGGTCGCCCGGCAGCGCGAGCTGTCCGGCGTGCTCACCGTCGACGCCGAGGTGGCCGACGGCGCCTTCAGCGTGCGCGTGCCGCTGGCCGACATGGCCGCCGCCCACGAGTCCGCCCGGGCCCACAACGAGTGGGACCTGTGGCTGACCACCCCCGCGGACGGCCGCGAGCTGCGACTGGCCTCGCTCGCCGACGACATCGTCGGCAAGAAGAAGCGCATCAGCTTCCCCTCGACCGTCCTCGCCGGTGCGGCCGGCAGGGTGCGGATCCGGCCGTACTACACGGTGCACGACCACCTCTCGCTGCTCGCCACGGAGGCCGGTGCGAAAGCGGGGGCCGGCCGGTGAAGATCGCCCTGATCATCGCCAACGCCTATGGCATGGGCGGCACGATCCGGACCGTTTTCAATCTGGCCGGCGGGCTGGTGGCCCGGCACGAGGTCGAGGTCGTCAGCCTGATCCAGCACCGGGAGCGGCCGTTCTTCACGGTGCCCGACGGCGTGGCCCTGCGCGCCCTCGCCCCCTCGCGGGAGTGGGCCGCGCGTCCCAAGCAGGGAATGATGGCCCGCTGGCGGGAGTCGCGCCCGTGCCGGGGCGTGCCCACCTCGGAGGCCGCGCGCAACGGCGCCTTCAACGGGCGGACCGAGTACGAGCTGCGCCGCTACCTGCGCGAGACCGACGCCGACGTCGTGGTGGGCACCCGGCCCGGCATCAACATGCTCATCGCGCAGTGGGCGCCGGAGCGGCTGACCACCATCGGCCAGGAGCACGTGCACCTCGGCAACCACAAGCCCGACGTGCGGGCCGCCGTGCGCCGGCTCTACCCCCGGCTGGACGGCCTGACCGTGCTCACCGAGGCCGACCGCACCGCCTACCAGGAGTTCCTGCCGGTCGCGGACGACTGGCTGTGCACGATGCCGAACGCGCTGCCGCCCGGCGACTACCCCCGTTCCACCCAGGAGAACCCGATCATCGCGGCGGCCGGCCGGCTCTCGCCGATCAAGCAGTATCCCAAGCTGCTGGAGGCGTTCGCGGTGGTCGCCCGCGAGCACCCGGAGTGGCGGCTGCGCATCTACGGGGGCGGTGGAAACGAGACCGAGCTGAAGGAGCACATCACCCGGCTCGGGCTGCACAACCAGGCGACCATCATGGGCCGGACCAAGGACCTCACCGGTGAGCTCGCCAAGGCGTCGATCCTCGCGGTGAGCTCGCGCACCGAGGGCTTCGGTATGACGATCATCGAGGCGTTCTCGGTGGGGGTGCCCGTGGTGAGCTTCGACTGCCCGCACGGCCCGCGCGAGATCATCACCTCGGGCCGGGACGGCCTGCTGGTGCCGGACCAGGACGTCGAGGCGCTGGCCGCCGGCCTGCTGCGGCTGGTCCGCGACGGCGACGAGCGCCGCCGCATGGGCGCCGAGGCGGTGCGCTCGGCGCGCCGCTACGACCTCGCGCCGGTCATCGAGCGCTGGGAGGAGTTCCTGAACGGGCGCCTGGCGGCCCGCTCGCGCGGTCGGCTCGCCGACCGGGCCGCCTGATCCCGGCGGCACCGCAGTCGCCCGGCCCGGCGCGCGCGGCCCGCGGGCCGGGACGTGTGCGGCGCCGCCCGTTCCCTCCGGTCGCTGGGTGCCGGCCCACCCGCCACGCGAGGCCGCTCCGGTTGACCGCCCCCAAGGCCGAGGTCGGCCGGGGCCGGATCCGCGGAGGGACGGCACGCGCGTGGTGCGGGCGAGGGCGTTCGGCGGGGCGGAGGTCCTGGAGACGGCCAAGGTCCCGGACCCGGCGGCCGGGCCCGGTGAGGTCGTGATCGGGGAGGCCTTCAGCGACACCCTCTTCGTGGAGACGCAGATCCGCGCGGGGGTGCCCGGCTTCCCGGTCGGGAAGCCGTACGCCCGCCGGTGGCGGGATCGCCGGCACGGTGCTCGCCGTGGGGGACGGGGTGACGCCGTCCTCGATCGGCGCGCGGGTCGTGACCACCCTCGGCTGGAGCGGCGGGTACGCCGAACTGGCGGTGGCCGCGGCCGCCGGGGTGGTCCACGACGCCGGCACCGCCGTCGCCCTCACGGACGCGGTGGCCCCCGGGCGGGGGAGACGGTACCGGTGCTGGGCGCCACCGGCGGCATGGGCGTGCTCCTCGTCCGGCTGGCGCGCTCCGCCGGCGCCCGCGTCCTGGCGGGCGCGCGCGGCGAACGCGAGCTGCGGACCGCGGCCGAGCTCGGCGCCGAACCCGTGGACGTCTCTCCCCCCCCCGGACCGGCCCCGACGGGTGGCCGGGGCCACCGGCGGCGCCGGAGCCGACGCGGTCCTCGACGGGGTCGGCGGCGCCCACGGCTCCGCGGCCGTGTGAGTGACCGCCGAGGGCGGCCGCTTCTCCGCGCCCGGTGCGCCCGCCGGAGGCTTCCCCGGCGTTGACCGGGAGGAGGCGCGCGGCGGCGCAGCATCGACCTGCTCGGCATCACCGACGCGCGGTTCGACCAGCCGACGCGGAAGCGGTGGACGGGCCTCGGGCTGGCCGCGGCGGCGGCCGGCCGGATCCGCCCGGTCATCGGCCAGACCTTCCCGCTGGCACGCGCGGTCGACGCGCACGCCGCCATCGAGGCCCGCACCGTCCTGGGCGAGACGCTGCTGGAGGTCTGACCTTCCCCGCGCCGCACCCGGTCGGGCCCGTCGGCCGCTCCGCGGTCTTGGCGGTCTCTTGACCGGGCGCGGTGGCGTGCCTGACCTGCGGATCACCCCCCGCGACCTAGGCTGACCCTCTATCGGATGCGACCGTCTCACGCCGGTTTCGGGGGGTCCATGCGCGTCCAGATGAGCCGGGTCCGGGTCGACGACATCCTCGAACTGGACCTGGCCGAACCCGCCCGCACGGGGGCCCAGGTGGTGCTGCGGCCCGTCGGCGGCCGGACCGCGCCGCTCCGCGGGCGGCGGATGCGGACCTGGGTCGGCGGGCGCCGGGCTTATGTGGACCTGCGGTGGGAGCCCCTGACCGAGGGCACCTGGGCGGTGCGCTGGTCCGAACCCGGCCGGTCCTCCCGCCAGATGTGGACCGACGACCCCTGCTACGACCTCGCCGCCCGCCGGGAGTACGCTGCGCGGCCCTCCCGCCGGGAGGTCGCCGCGCTGCGCGCCCCGGACGGCCGGCTGCTGGTGCGGGTGCGCCGGGTGCGGCCCTACGCCGAGGTGCGGGAGGTGGAGGTGCGCGACGCGACGGTGCGGATCACCGGGTTCCTCGCGCACACCGCGCCGCCCGACACGAGCACGGCCGCGGAACTGCTGGTCCGCCAGCGCGACCGGGCCACCGCGTTCGCCTTCCCGGCCGGGCTGGCGCAGGAGGTGTTCCGCTGCGCCGTGCCGCTGCCGCCGCTGGCCCGCGCGCACGCCCACGACCGGCCGCACAACGAGTGGGACCTCTGGCTGCGGGTGCCCGGCCGCGAGCGCGGGTACCGGCTTCGCGCGCTGTGCGACGACATCGTCGGCAAGAAGGGCCGCGTCGCGTTCCCGACGACCGCGGTGCGGACGGACTCCGGCGCGGTCGACCTGCGCCCCTACTTCACCGCTGCGGACGGCCTGTCGCTGCTCGGCACCGGAGCCGGGCCGCGCCCTCCGTCCGGTGGCGGCGCGGAGGACTGACGTGCGCATCACCTTCCTCATCGGCGACGTCCACGGAATGGGCGGCACCATCCGCAGCACCGTCAGCCTCGCGGGCGGCCTCGCCCAGCGGCACCGGGTGCAGATCGTCAGCCTGGCCCGCGGCGCCGCCCGCCCGTTCTTCCCGGTGGACCCCCGGGTGCGGCTGCGCTCGCTCACCGACAGCCGCGCCTGGGCGGGCCGGCCGGAGCCCAGTCGGCGGATCCGGGAGCTGGAGCTGCGCCCCGCCACGCTGGTCCCGCCCACCGAGGCGCGCCGGAGCGCGGTGTTCAACGCGGCCACCGAGGAGGCGCTGTGCGCGTTCCTCGCCCGCGCCCGCACCGACGTGGTCGTCGCCACCCGGCCGGGGCTGAACTCGCTGCTCGCGCTGCTCGGCTCCGACCACTACCTGCGTATCGGGCAGGAGCACCTCAACCTGCGGCAGCAGACCGAGGACATCCGCGACCACATCCGGCGGCACCACGCGCGGCTGGACGGCCTGACCGTACTCACCGACGCCGACCGCCGCGACTACGCCGCCCTGCTCGACCGGCCGGAGGGCTGGGCGATCACCATGCCCAACCCGCTGCCGGACGCCCGCTATCCCCGCTCCCGGCTGGTCAACCCGGTGATCGCGACGGCCGGGCGGCTGATCCCGGTCAAGCAGTACCCCGTGCTGGTCCAGGCGTTCGCGCGGGTCGCCGCCGCCCATCCGGAGTGGCAGCTGCGCGTCTACGGCCACGGACCGCAGCGCGGCCGGATCCGCGCGATGGCCGACGAACTCGGCCTGCACGGCCGGGTGGTGCTCATGGGGCGCACGCGCGACGTCACCGGCGAGTTCGCCAAGGCGTCCCTGGTCGCCCTCAGCTCCCGCCAGGAGGGCTTCGGGATGACCATCGTCGAGGCGTTCGCGGTGGGGGTCCCGGTGGTGAGCTTCGACTGCCCGCACGGGCCGCGCGAGCTGATCGAGCCGGGGCGGGACGGGCTGCTGGTACCCGACCAGGACGTGGACGCGCTCGGTGCCGGGCTGCTGCGGCTCGTCGAGGACGCGGCGGAGCGCCAGCGGATGGGCGCCGCCGCGCGGGAGAAGGCCCGGCGGTTCCGCGTCGACCACGTCGTGCGCCGCTGGGAGGAGTACCTCGTCGAGCGCCTGGGCTGACCGCTCCGCGGAGCTGCCGCGGCCCGCGCTGCCCGGGGGCGCGGCGCCACGAAGGGCGGCGCGCGGACGGGGTGCCCGCGTATCGTGCCCGTCATGAGTAGTGCGGGAAACGGGAAGCCGGAACAGACCCCGACCGCGTCCGCCATGCGGCGCGCCCTGGCACGGGCGCGGGACGGCAAGGCGCTCGACGCGACCGAGGCGGAGGTGCTGCTGCACGCGAGGGGATCCGACCTCGACACGCTCCTGGAGTACGCCGGGCGGGTGCGCGACGCCGGCCTGGAGGCGGCCGGCCTGCCCGGCGTCATCACCTACAGCCGCAGCGTCTTCATCCCGCTGACCCGGCTGTGCCGGGACCGCTGCCACTACTGCACCTTCGCGACCGTCCCCGGCGACCTCCCCGCGCCCTTCCTGTCGCCGGACGAGGTACTGGAGATCGCCCGCCGGGGCGCCGCCATGGGCTGCAAGGAGGCGCTGATCACCCTGGGCGACCGTCCCGAGGACCGCTGGTCGGCGGCCCGGCGGTGGCTGGACGAGCAGGGCTACGACGACACGCTCTCCTACGTGCGTGCCGTGGCGGTCATGGTGCTGGAGGAGACCGGGCTGCTGCCGCACCTCAATCCCGGCGCCATGAGCTGGTCGGACCTGCAGCGGCTGAAGCCGGTGGCGCCGTCCATGGGCATGATGCTGGAGACCACCTCCGAGCGGCTGTTCACCGAGCGGGGCGGGGCGCACTTCGGCAGCCCCGACAAGGACCCGGCGGTGCGGCTGCGGGTCCTGGAGGACGCCGGCCGCTGCGGCGTGCCCTTCACCAGCGGCATCCTCATCGGGATCGGCGAGACCGTCGCCGACCGCGCCGAGTCGGTCTTCGCGCTGCGCCGGATCGCCCGCGAGTACGGGGGCCTCCAGGAGGTCATCGTGCAGAACTTCCGCGCCAAGCCCGGCACCGCGATGATGCACCGCCCCGACGCCGACCTGACGGAGCTGGCCGCCACCATCGCGGTGACCCGGCTCGTGATGGGCCCGCGCGCCCGGGTGCAGGCCCCGCCCAACCTGATCGGGGACGAGTACGCGCTGATGCTGCGCGCCGGGGTCGACGACTGGGGCGGCGTCTCGCCGGTGACCCGCGACCACGTCAACCCCGAGCGGCCCTGGCCGCAGATCGAGGAGCTGGCCGCTCACACCGCGCGGGCCGGCTTCGAGCTGCGGGAGCGGCTGTGCGTCTATCCCGAGTACGTCCGCCAGGGCGAGCCGTGGCTGGACCCGCGGCTCCTCGGGCACGTGGCCGCGCTCGCCGACCCCGCCACCGGCCTGGCCCGCCCCGACGCGGTCGCGACCGGACGGCCCTGGCAGGAGCCGGAGGCGGGCGCGTCCGCCTCCGGGCGGACCGACCTGCACGTCGCGGTGGACACCGAGGGGCGGACCGGCGACCGGCGCGGCGACTACGACGCCGTCTACGGCGACTGGGACCGGCTGCGCGAGCGCGCCGCCCGGTCCGCTCCCGGCACCGGGGCGCCGCGCCGCTTCGACCCGGACGTCCGGGCCGCCCTGCGGCACGCCGAGAGCGACCCCGCCGGCCTGAGCGACGAGCAGGCGCTCGCCCTGCTGCACGCCGACGGCCCCGAGCTGGCGGAGCTCGCGGCCCTCGCCGACGGCGTGCGCCGCGACGCGGTGGGCGACGACGTCACCTTCGTGGTGACCCGCAACATCAACTTCACCAACGTCTGCTACACCGGCTGCCGGTTCTGCGCCTTCGCCCAGCGGCGCACCGACGCCGACGCCTACACGCTCTCGCTGGACCAGGTCGCCGACCGGGCCGCCGAGGCGTGGCAGGCCGGAGCCACCGAGGTGTGCATGCAGGGCGGCATCCACCCCGACCTGCCGGGAACGGCCTACTTCGACATCGCGCGGGCGGTCCGGGAGCGGGTGCCCGGCATCCACGTGCACGCCTTCAGCCCCATGGAGGTGGTGAACGGCGCGGCGCGGACCGACCTGCCGGTCCGCGAATGGCTCGTCCGCGCCCGGGAGGCCGGGCTCGGCTCCCTGCCCGGGACCGCCGCGGAGATCCTGGACGACGACGTGCGCTGGGTGCTGACCAAGGGCAAACTGCCCACCCGGGCGTGGATCGACGTGATCAGCACGGCGCACGACCTCGGCATCCCCACGACGTCGACCATGATGTACGGGCACGTGGACACCCCGGAGCACTGGGTGGCGCACATCAAGCTGATCCGGTCGCTCCAGCGGCGCGCCATGGAGCACAACGGCCGGCCCGGGTTCACCGAGTTCGTGCCGCTGCCGTTCGTGCACACCAACGCCCCGATCTACCTGGCCGGGCTGGCGCGGACCGGCCCGACGGTGCGGGAGAACCGCGCGGTGCACGCGCTGGCGCGGCTGCTGCTGCACGGCTACGTCGACAACATCCAGTGCTCCTGGGTGAAGCTCACCGACGAGACCTGCCGGCAGCTCCTCACCGGCGGGGTGAACGACGTGGGCGGCACCCTCATGGAGGAGACCATCAGCCGGATGGCGGGGTCGAGCAACGGGTCGTACCGGACGATCAGCGACATCGAGGCCATGGTGCGCCCGACCGGGCGCCCGCTGCGGCAGCGCACCACGCTCTACGGCGAGGTTCCGGCCGAGCGCCGCGCGGCCGCCGCGGCCAGCGACGGTGTGGCCGAGAGCATCCGCCGGGCGCGGCGGTCGCTGCCGCTGGTCCAGGACAGCGCGGGCGGGTGCCGCTCGTAGCCGCACGGCCGCGAGGGGCCCGCGCACGCGGCCCGGGCCCCTTCGCGGTGGCATCGGCGGCTACATCGCCCAGGGCAGGTGCAGCCACGGGCTCTGCGGGTTGCCCATGAGCGCGTGGTGGGCGGCGACCGACTCCGTGTAATAGGGCCCGTACTCGCCGTCGTCGAAGCGGAGCACCCGCCCCATGAGGTAGCTCGTGGACAGATCGGGCCAAGAGGTGAAGTAGCGCCGGCACTGCTCACCGGCCCGCATCACGTACCACTCGGCGGTGCGCGGGTCGGTGAACTCCGCGTGCACGCCCCAGCGGGCCATGTTGACCGCCCGCCCGAAGTCGTAGCCGATCATGTGGGTGACGAACGCTCCGGGCGGCAGCACGCCGTCGGCGACCATCCGCTTCTCGTAGTCGAGGATGCTCCCGGCGGTGCCGAGCAGCTGCTGGTAGACGTCGTTGCCGCGGCCGTTGTGCGTGCACCAGCGCTCGATGGCGGCCCGCCAGGTGCCGGCGTCCACCGGGCCGCCGTACTGGTGGGCGAGCTGGCGGCGCATCCCCAGCAGCAGGGTGGCGGCGTCGTCGCTGCTGTCGTCGTCCAGCAGCCGCTCCAGGGTCTGCCGCCACTCCTCGACGTTGGTGACCCCCCAGCTCTCGCGCAGCATGTCGCGCTTCTGCTGCGGGCCGCAGCACGAGCAGGACTTCACGATGGTGTTCCACGGGGCCTGGTTGTTGACGGCCATGGGCGCGCCGCACGCGAAGGCGTGCGCCATGGGGCCGTGGAAGTAGCCGTAGGGCTCCGCCAGCACGTCGGGCAGCTGGTTTCCCTGGTCGCGTCGGAACGAAAACGGCACGGCTCCCCCGTAGAGCTGGGCCGCCGGCAGGCGGCTCCGGCGGCGGTGGGCGAGCACAGAGGGTACAGCACCGGACGCACCTGTCAGGTCGGGCGCTTCGGGCGCCGCCGCGTCAGTGCGGGCGGTGCGGCTCCTGGAGGTCGAGTTCGCGCTGCAGGGCCTGGAACACCTCGTGGCTGATCTCGCCCTTGCGGTACAGCCGGGCGAGCGCGGCGCGCTTCGCCGTGCCGAGCTCGTGGCGCAGGAACACTGTGCCCTTGACGTGGTGCAGCGCCGAGTGGTCGCCGCCCGTCATGTCGAGCGTCGCCCGGGACTGCCGGACCCGCAGCTTGTACATCTGGCGGTAGGTCTCGGCGGCCAGCGAGTCCACCTGGTCGTCGGCCAGCAGCTCGTCGATGCGGGTCAGCGCGGCACGGCCCATGGCCACCTCCGCGAGCGCGATCTCGTGCCGGGCCCGGCTGTCCTGGGTCACCCGGAGGCGGCGCAGCACCAGCGGCAGCGTCATCCCCTGCCCGATCAGGGTCGCCAGCACCACGGCGGCGGCCAGGAAGATCAGTACGTTGCGGTCCTCGAAGGGGGCCGTGCCGATCGTCAGCGGAAGCGAGAGCGCGATGGCGAGGGAGATCGCGCCGCGCATGCCGCTCCATCCGATGATGGCCCGGTGGCGCACCGGCCCGGGGTCCAGGCGCAGCCGGCCGGGCAGCAGCCGCATCACCGGGGTGACCGCGATCTCCCACACCAGCCGGACCACCACGGCGGTGCCGATGACCGCGACCGACGTGACCGCCAGTTCGCCGAGCGGGCGCCCGGCGACGTCGTCCAGTACCTCGTGCATCTGCAGCCCGAGCAGCACGAACAGGACGGACTCCAGGAGCATCACCAGGCCCTGCCAGACCGTCCGCCCCGTCACCCGTACCCGGGGCGGCAGGATGCCCTCGCCGCGGGTGCCCAGGAGGAAGCCGGCGACGACCGCCGAGAGCACGCCGGAGAACCCCATCAGCTCGGCCGGGATGTAGGCGACGAACGGGGTGACCAGCGACACCACCAGCTGGGTATTGCCGTCGTGCAGCCGGCTCCGCGACCACATCACGAGCTTGGCGACGAGCAGGCCGAACGCGACCCCGCCGAGCACCACCTTGACGAGCTCCAGGACACCGTCGCCGAAGGTGAGCGGCGTCGTCATGGCGGTGACGGCCAGGCCGAACATGGTGAGGGCGACGCCGTCGTTGATCAGGCTCTCGCCCTCAAGGATGGTGACCACCCGGCGCGGCGCGCCCACCCGCCTGAGCACGGCCGAGGCGGCCACCGCGTCCGTGGGGGCGACGGCGGCGCCGAGCGCGATCGCGGCCGGCCAGTCGGTGTGCGGCAGCAGCACGAAGGTCGCGACGGCCACGGCGAGCGCCGTCACCAGGGTCATCCCCACGGCGAGCGCCACGATGGGGCGCGCCTCCGCGCGCATCTCCCGGGGCGAGGAGAAGAACGCGGCGTTGTAGATGAGGGGCGGGAGGAAGACCAGCAGCACGACCTCCGGCGAGACGTGCACCTCGCGCATCCCCGGCAGGAAGCTCACCGCGAACCCGAGCGGGACGAGCACGATCGCGTCCGGCAGCCGCAGCCGGGGCGCGAGCAGCCGGCCGACGAGCACCACGAGAACGACGAGCAGCCCAGCGAGGATGTATTCGTCTTCGGTCAAGCGCGCCCCCGGCCCCCGGATCCACCTCCGTGCCCCGGCCCCTCGGTGTCGTCCCTCTCTTCGACTCTACGCCGCCGGCACGCTAGCGCACCTCGATGAACGCCTCCGGGTCCCGGGGCGGCCGGTCGCGCGGCGGCGCCGCCGGATGCCCCACCGCCACGGCGCCCATGGGCCGCCACCCGGCGGGCAGCGCCAGCACGTCCCGGACCGTGTCGGGGCAGAACAAGGTCGAGGAGACCCAGGCCGACCCCAACCCCTCGACGGCCAGGCCGACGAGCAGGTTCTGCACGCCGGCGCCCATGGCCACCAAGAACATCGCCTGCTCGGCGGCGGCGCGCCGCTCGTCGGGATAGGGGTGGGCGCCCTCGGCGACCAGGCACGGAACGACGAGGTAGGGGGCGCGGCGCAGCACGTCGCCGCGGCGGGTCCGCCGGGCGATCGCGTCCTCGGCGAGACCGTCGGCCCGCAGGTCGGCCACCCAGGCGTCCAGCATGGCGTCGAGCAGCCGCTTGCGGGTCTCGGCGGACTCGACCAGCACGAACCGCCACGGCGTGGTGTGGTGCGGGGCAGGCGCGGTCAGCGCAGCGGCGACGGCCCGGCGCACCGCCTCGGGGTCGACGGGTTCGGCGGTGAACTCCCGGATCGTCCGGCGGGCGGCCGGCACGTCGCGGGACCCGTAGCGGAACAGGTCGGCGTCGGCCGGACGCACCAGCGCCGCCGCACCCGGGCCGTCGTCCTCGGTCACCAGGTGCGCCAGGCCGCGCAGCACCGCCACCGGCACCCCGGTGAGCTTGCCCTTGACCAGCTCGCCCGCGGCGGCGATCTCGTCGGCCACCGCGTTCATCGTGACGTCGAGCACGTTGCCGTGGGTGTCGACGCGGCCGCGCAGGTCCTCCAGCGGGTGGAGTCCGGCCGCGCCGATGGCGATGTCGGTCTGCCCGACCCGCCATGGCCGGCCGAACGTGTCGGAGACCACGACGGCGACCCGCACGCCCAGCCGCTCCCGCAGGCCGGCGCGCAGCCGGCGGGCCGAGGCGTCGGGGTCCTCGGGCAGCAGCAGGACGTGTCCGGGCGGGACGTTGGAGGCGTCCACCCCGGCGGCGGCCATGACCAGGCCGTGGCGGGTCTGCACGATGCGGGTGTCGCCGCGCCGGGCCACCACGCGCACCGTCTCGGCGTCGACCGCCGCCGAGCGCTCCATCCGGCGCAGCCGCCCCTCGGCCTTGCTGACCACCTTGGAGGTGACGACCAGGATGTCCCCGTCGCGCGGCGGCGCGGCCGCGGCGATGAGGGCGGCGAGGTCGTCGCCGGGGCCGATCTCGGGCAGGCCGGTCACTCCGTGCACGCTCAGCTCGGTCATGCGCGCCCCTCCTTCAACTCGACCGCGAGGTCCAGTGCCGCACGGGCGATCGCGGCGGTCGCCTCGGGGTCGGACATGTAGAGCGGGCGGGACCGCACGGCGACCCCCGCCACCTCGGTCCCGGCATCGGCGTCGTCCACGAGCCAGCCGTCCAGCAGGTCCGCGCCGTAGTGCTCGGCCACCGCCTGCGCGGTGGTGGCCACGCCGATCGCGGTCAGGCAGGCGTCGGCCATGCCCCGGACGGGAGCGCCCCCGATGATGGGGGAGACGCCGACGACGGTCTTGGCGGCCACCGCGTCGCGGATGCCGGGTACGCCGAGGATGGAACCGACGCTGACCACCGGGTTGGAGGGCGGCAGCAGCACGACGTCGGCCGCCTCGATCGCCTCCAGCACGCCGGGAGCGGGCTTGGCGTCGGCCGCGCCGACGCTGACGATCTCCTCGGCCGGGATCGCGGCGCGGTGCCGCACCCACCACTCCTGGAAGTGGATGGCCCGGCGCCCCTCGCCGTCGGCGACCACGACGTGGGTCTCGACCCGGTCGTCGGTCATGGGCAGCAGCCGGACGCCCGGGCGCCACCGGTCGCACAGCGCCTCGGTGACCGCCGACAGCGGGTAGCCGGCCGCCATCATCTGCGCGCGCACGATGTGCGTCGCGACGTCGCGGTCGCCCAGGCCGAACCACTGCGGCCGCATTCCGTAGGCGGCGAGCTCCTCCCGGACGGTGAACGTCTCCTCGGCCCGGCCCCACCCCTGCTCCTCGTTGATCCCGCCGCCCAGCGTGTACATGACCGTGTCGAGGTCGGGGCAGATGCGCAGACCGAACAGGGTGATGTCGTCACCCGTGTTGCCGATGACCGTTATGATCCCGCTGCCCGGGTTGTTCGTCTCCTCGGCCAGGGTCGACCGGAGGCCGCGCAGGAAGCGCGCCCCTCCGATGCCGCCTGCCAGCACGACTATCCGCATGGGCACAAGTCTGGCAGGGTGGTGCGGTGTATGTGCCGTGCCCCCATGGGCCGGGGCCGTGCCCCCGCGGTCGCGCGCGGGAGACGGCGGGCCCGTGCCGCGATCCCCTTCCGGAGCCGCGGAGCCGGCGGCGCCGCGGGGCGCGCGGCGGAGACTCCGTACCGCCGTGCCGCGAGCGGCCGGTCACCGTTCTGCCGGCCCCGGCGGGACCGACGCTGCCGGGCCGGGCCGAACGGACTGATCGTCCTCTTCTGCGTCTCCCGCCTGATTCACTGACAACCTGACGATATGCAAAGCTTCCACCGACGCGACAGCGAAGCAGCGGAGGGGAATCCTCTCTTGAACAACGACACCATCCAACGGTTGCGAGAGCCCGCCGCGTGGGTGCTGCTCGGCGCCGTGGCCGTGCAGATGCTCGCCGGCCTCATCTACGTCTTCGGATCCGCCGCCGGCTACGGCGGATCCCCGATCCCCGCGAACGTGGTCTCCCAACGGGAGACCTTCCTCGGCCCCGTCACGGTCGCCATGGTCCTCGCCGCGGTGGCCCTCGTGCTCACCGCGCGCGAGAAGTCCCCGCGCGTGTTCGGGGTCGTGCTCACCGCCCTCATCCTCCTGGGCGTGGGCGCGGTCTTCGGGATCATCACCCTGATCATGGGCTTCGTCGCCAACGTCTCCGTGATCGCCAACGGGTTCGGCGACTTCTTCCGCACCGGTGCCCAGCTCGGCGTGCTCGCCTTCGCCGGCCTGGTGCTCGTGCGGGTCTTCGGCGACCAGAACCTGGTCCCGCGCGTGCCCCAGCAGGCCGCCGGCCCCTACGGGCAGAGCGGTCCGCAGCCGGGCTACGCCCCGCCGACCGGTGCCCAGCCGTCGTTCGCCCAGCCCAGCCCGAACCAGACCGGCCAGGGCTACACGCTGGGGGCCCAGGGCTATCAGCAGCCGCAGGACTGGTCCGCCCAGCAGCAGCCCTACGGCGACCCGAACCAGACCGGTGCCGGCCGCCAGGGCTGGCCGCAGGAGGGCTACGCCCAGCCCAGCGGCGCCCAGCAGCCCTACCCGGCGCAGCAGCCGGAGGGCGCCGCCGACCCCGCGGCGCAGCAGGGCCAGACGGGCTACTCCACGACCGGGGGCCAGCAGCCCTACGGGCAGCAGTACGGGCAGGCGGCCGGCTACGGCCAGACCGGCGGGCAGCAACCGCAGGACTGGAGCTCCGCGTCCCCGGCGGAGTCCGCCCAGCAGCCCTACGGCCAGCCGCAGCAGCCGCCCTACGCGGGCCAGCCCGGCTACTCCGAGACCGGCGCGCAGCAGGCCGGGTACGGCTACGGCTCCGCGACCCCCGGCTACGGCGCGTCCGGAGAGCAGGCCGGGTACGGCGAGTCGCCGTACGCGGGCCAGCAGTCCGGCGGGTCGGACGCGGGCGTGCCCGGCTACGGGTCCGCCGACTCCGAGGCGACCATGGTGCAGCAGCCGGTCGCGGGCAACACCGGTGCGTTCCCGACGGAGCCGCCGGCGGCCCAGCACAGCGAGCGGGCCGCGCAGGACGCCATCCAGTACGGCTGGTACCAGCAGGGGTCCGGCGGGCAGGCGCAGGGCGACCAGGGCGACTCCGAGGCCACCATGCGGGTCGAGCCGGGCTACGGCGCGCAGTACGGTGCCCCCGGCTCCTACCCCGGCCAGCCGCACGAGACCCCCGGCACCTACGGCGGCGATCAGCAGCGACGCGCCGGCTCCGAGCACGACGAGCGCCCGCAGGGCTGGTACCGGGACGACGACCGCCGCTGAGCCCGCCCACCCCCGACACGCCACGGAAAACGCGTGGTAATCCGCTGAGTCGCCGCGCGCGAACGATGATCCATTGTTTGTTACGTGATATTCAGGGGATTACCACGCAACGTGCTTGACGTATAGCGAGACACGCGCGTGTAATTTCATGGTGTGATTCCACCCTCCCGGGGGCCGAATGGGAGGGTACATCGAGGGGGGCAATAGGAGGTGCGCATGAGCGAGGTTATCCCGCTGGCGCACGGCGCAGATGAAGATCTGGGCTGGCAAGAACGTGCCTTGTGCGCGCAGACCGATCCCGAGGCGTTCTTCCCCGAGAAGGGCGGCTCGACACGGGAGGCGAAGAAGGTCTGCCAGTCGTGCGAGGTGCGAGCGGAGTGCCTGGAATACGCGCTGGAGCACGATGAGCGCTTCGGTATCTGGGGGGGACTCTCCGAACGCGAGCGCCGCAGGCTCAAGAAAGCGGCCGGTCAGGATTTCGATTTCCTGACGGACATGCTGTAGCCGGCGGTCACCGCTCGACGCGGCCCGCGCTCCGGACGTTTTGTCCGGGGCGCGGGCCTTTTTTAGGTTTTCTTTACTGGAATGAATGGTGACGGGTCCGCCCGAATCGGCGCCCACCCCGGCGTTGACCAGCGGCTCCGGCCGGCCGCTTGCGCCCGGGTTCCGGCCCGGTTCCAGAACGGTTCCGGTTCGGCTGCGGGGGCCGCCGGGGCGGGGATGCAGCCACGCGGACACGCGCGGTGGCGTATCGTGATCTGCCGTTAGCGTCATGACCGCAATGGTCGTTTCGTCCACACCCTGATCCTCGAGAGCCGAACACCTGACGTGCTACCCCTGGACCCCGCTCGTCACATCGTCACGGCCGTCGTGGTCACGCATGACGGCGCCCGCTGGCTGCCCGAGACACTGGAGGCCGTGCGCGGACAGTCGCGGCCGGTGCAGCGGGTGGTGGGGGTCGATACCGGCAGCCGCGACCGCAGCGGCGCGATCCTCGCCGAGTTCATCGCCCCCGAGGCCATCCTCACCCTGCCCCGCGACACCGGCTACGGGGACGCGGTGCGCGCCGCGCTGGAGCACCCGCGCTCACGCACCGAGTACCCGTCGCAGGCCGAGGCGACCGAGTGGGTCTGGCTGATCCACGACGACTGCACCCCCGCGCCGGACGCCCTGGACCGGCTGCTCGCCGCCGCCGAGGACGACCCCCGCGCCGCCATCCTCGGCCCCAAGCTGCGCGACTGGTTCGACCGGCGGGTGCTCGTGGAGGCCGGTGTCACCATCGACGGAGCCGGGCGGCGCGAGACCGGCCTGGAGCCCCGGGAGTACGACCAGGGCCAGCACGACGGCACCCGCCAGGTGCTCGCCGTCTCCAGCGCCGGGATGCTCGTGCGCCGCGACGTCTGGGAGACCCTCGACGGGTTCGACCCCGGCCTCCCGCTGTTCCGCGACGACATCGACCTGTGCTGGCGGGCCGGGGGAGCCGGGCACCGGGTGCTGGTCGTCACCGACGCCGTCGCCTACCACGCCGAGGCCGCCGCCCGCCGGCGCCGCCGCATCAGCGCCGCCGCCGACCACCCGCGCCGCATCGACCGCCGCAACGCGCTGTTCGTGCTGCTGGCGAACATGCCGTTCGGCGCGATGGTCGGCGCCCTCCTGCGCAACTCGGTCGCCTCGTTCCTGCGGGTGCTGATGTACCTGGTCGCCAAGCAGCCGGCCAACGCGCTGGACGAGGCGGTCGCCATCACGCTGGTCTACCTCACGCCCGTCCGCCTGGTGCGGGCGCGGTTCCGGCGCCGCCGCAACCGGCGCCGCACCTACAGCGCGATCCAGCCCTTCCTCGCGCACGGCGTCGCCCTGCGGCAGTTCGCCGACCTCGTCGGCAACCTGCTGTCCGGCTCGCCGGCGCTCGACACCCCCGGCCGCCACCAGGCCGTTACCACCGGTCCGCCGGAGGAGGACGACCCGCTGCGCGACGACCAGAGCCTGCTGCGCCGCGCCCTCACCCACCCCGGCGTGCTCCTGGTCACCGGCCTGGTCGCCGTCTCCCTCGTGGCCGAGCGCTCGCTGCTGCTCGGCGGGCGGCTGGCCGGCGGCGCGCTGCCCCCGGTGACCGGTACAGCCGGCGACCTGTGGAGCATGTACGTCGCCAGTTGGCACGACGTCGGCCTCGGCTCGGCCGCGGTCGCACCGCCCTACGTGGGCATGCTCGCGGTGCTCTCCACCATCGCGCTCGGCAAGCCCGCCCTGGCCGTCACCGTGATCCTGCTCGGCTGCGTGCCGCTGGCCGGCTTCACCGCCTACCTCCTGGCGCGGCGGGTGCTGCACGGCCGCGCCGCGCAGCTGTGGATGGCCGGCTCCTACGCCCTGCTTCCGGTGGCCACCGGGGCGGTCGCGCAGGGCCGGCTCGGCACCGCGCTGGTGCACGCGATCTTCCCGGTCCTGGGCATCCTCGTCACGCGGATCCTCACGCTGCCACCGCGCCAGTCGCGGCGTGCCGCCTGGGCGCTCGCGCTGTTCCTCGCCGTGGCCACCGCGTTCGTGCCGCTGGTCTGGGTGCTCGCCCTGGTCACCGGCGCGCTCATCGCGGTGGCCTTCGCGCACGTCGGCCGGCGGCTGCTGGTCAGCCTGGCCATCGCGCTGCTCGCGCCGCTGGTGCTGCTGCTGCCGTGGACCCTGGACCTGTTCCGCCACCCGTCGCTGTGGCTCCTGGAGGCCGGCCTGCACCGGCCGGACCTCTCCGACGCCGGGCTGTCGGCCTCGGCGCTGCTGCTGCTCTCGCCCGGCGGCCCCGGGCTGCCGCCGATCTGGGTCACCGGCGGGTTCATCGCGGCCGCGCTGTGCGCCCTGCTGCTGCTCCGCCGGCGCATGCTCGTCGCGGTGGGCTGGAGTGTCGCGCTGTTCGGCATCCTGGTGGCGATCGCCGTCAGCCGGGTGAACCTCGCGCCGCCGCAGGGCGGACCGGTCGCCGCCGCCTGGCCGGGGGTGGCGCTCGCCTTCGCGGCCACCGCGATGCTGCTGTCCGCCGCGGTCGCCGCGCAGTCCTTCGGCCTCCTGTACCGGCTGGGCGGTCTGCGCCGGGTGTTCGCCTTGGCGCTCGCGGCGCTCGCGCTCACCACGCCGGTGGCGGCGGCCGGGGTGTGGATGTGGAACGGCGTCGAGGGGCCCCTCACCGGCCACGCCCGCCCGGCCATCCCGCCCTTCCTGGAGTCGCTGAGCTCCGACGGCACCCAGGCGCGCACGCTGGTCGTCGCCCCGGCACAGGACGGGTCCGTCCAGTACAGCGTCCTGCGCGGCCGGGAGCCACGGATCGGCGAACCGCAGATCCCCACCGACGAGAACGTGCGCACCCAGCTCGACTCCGTGGTGGCGGCGCTGACCGCCGGCCGCGGCGGCGACGAGGCCGAGACGCTCGCCCAGTTCGGCATCCGCTACGTGCTCGTCCCCGCGCCGGCGCTCGCCGACGGCGTGGACGTCACCCTCGTGGACACCATGGACGGCATCCCGGGCCTCAGCCGGCTGCAGCTCAACACCGACTTCGCCCTGTGGCGGCTGGACGAGCCGACCGGGCGGCTGCGCATCGTCGAGGCCGCGGCCGAGGGCGGCCCCGAGGCGGCGACCGCCGACGACGGCCAGGCGGTCCGCGGCGACGACGGCGACGCCGGGCCGGTGGTCCTGCGCTCCGGTCCGGTGGAGGCCGACGTCGAGGTGCCCGAGGGAAGCGGACCGCGCACCCTCGTCCTCGCCGAACCGGCAGACGGAGGCTGGCGCGCCACGCTGGACGGCACCGAGCTGGCCGGGGCGGCCTCCGCCACGGGGCTCCAGACGTTCGCGCTTCCCGCGTCGGGCGGCCAGCTGGAGATCACCCGCACCGGCATCGCGCGGCAGGTCTGGCTGGTCGTGCAGGGCGTGCTCTTCCTCGCGGTGGTCGTGCTCGCGCTGCCCGGGGCGCGCACCGAGGAGGAGGCGCGCCAGCAGGCGGAGCACCCGAGCCCCCGCCCGCGCCGGCCGCGCCGCCGGCGCGCCGCCGGAGGCGCCCGGTGGTGGGGACGCGGGACCAGGGGCCGCCGTGCGGCGAAGCGAGGAAGCAGGAGCGCAGACAGGTGAGACTGATCGTCGAGAACCGGTTCGCGCTGCTCGCGCTGGTCATGGTCGCGCTGGCGGCGCTGTTCGGCGTGGCCGCGCTGACCGCGCCGGCGGCCGACCGCGCCGCCAGCGAGCCGTCCGGTGTGGTCGCCACCGTGGAATCGGCCGTGCGCGCCTGCCCGGCGCCGCGCGGCGGTGACGGAGCGCGGAGCGCGATCGCCGCGTTCGCCCCCGCTGGCGGGGGCTCGGAGGCGGGCGCCCTGGCGGCGGCCGAGAACGGGGCCGCCGGCACGGCGGTCGGCGATCCCGGCACGGCCGGGAACCCGTGGCGCGCCGACACCGACGGCGACCGGCACACCGTGCTGCGCGCCGGCGGTGCCGCCGCCGCCGGCCTGGAGGTGGTGCAGACCACGGTCGGCGACGCCGACGGCGACGCGTTCGCCACGGAACTGCGCTGCCCGGAGCCCTCGGTGAGCACCTGGTTCGCCGCACCCGGGGGAGCGGAGCTGGACGACCTGCGGCTGTTCCTCGCCAACGTCGACGACAGTGCCGCCACCGTCAACGTCGACATCTACGCCACCGACGGTCCGGCCTTCTCGGAGGACACCCGCGGCGTGACCGTCCCCGCCCACGACGAGATCGAACTCCCGCTCAACGAACTGGTCGAGGCCACCGAGGCGGTCGCCGTGCACGTGCGCACCAGCTCCGGCCGGGTCGCGGCCTCGCTGTTCGCCGAGCGGACCGGTACGGGGGCGGACTGGGTGCCGCCCACGACCCCGCCCGCCGAGCGGCACGTCATCACCGGCATCCCCGCCGGCGGCGGCGACAAGCGGCTGATCGCCGCCACCCTCGGCGACGACCCCGCCTCGGCCACGGTGCGCATCATCACCGATGAGGGCGAGGTCACGGACGCGGTGCAGCGCCTGGAGATCCCGCCGGCCGCCTCCAGCACGCTCGTCGTCGAGGGGCCGATCGGCGACCGCCCCGCCACCCTGGTCGTGGAGTCCGACCAGCCGGTCGTGGTCGGAGCCGCCTACCAGCGCTCCGGAGGCGCGGACACCGCCTACACGGCGGCCACCCCGCCGCTCGCCGGTCCGTTCGACGGCCGGGCCGTGGTGCCCGCGTACCCGTCCGGTACCACGACCGACCTCGTCTTCGGCGCGCCCGGCCGGGGCGGCCAGGTCGTGGTCACACCGGTGGGCGCCGACGGCGAGCCGGGCACCCCGCAGGAGGTGGAGATCCCCGCCGAGCACACCGTGGTCCCCGACTTGGATCTTCCGAGGTCGACGCGGGCGCTGCTGGTGGACGTGGCCGACGGCTCCGGGCCGGTGCACGCCGCGCGGTTGCTCCGCCAGGGCTCCGGCGGCGGCCGGTCGACGGCCGTGCAGCCGCTGCGGCCGGCACCGGCGGAGGTCCGGCTGCCGGCGGCGTCGGACAGCCTGATCAGCGTGGTCCCGTAGGACGGGCGGTGGAGCGGGGAGCCCAGCCGCCCGCAGGCGGGCCGCAGCCGCCGCGGCGCGCGGGCGGCGGGCCCTCGGCCCCGCCAGGTGCTAGGCCTCGGGGTCGACGGTCTCCGGCTCCAGGCCGAGCAGGTTGGCGACCTCCTCGACCACGGTGTCGTACACCAGGAGCGCCATCTCCTCGGGATCCTTGGTGCGGATCTCGACGGGGCGGCGGTAGATGACGATCCGGGCCTGGCCGGACTTGGCCGGCTCAAGGCGGGAGAACGGGATGCCGTCCTCGGCGGTCACGCCGAGCGGCACGCGCGGAACATCCTCGACCAGGAACTCGACGTTGGCCAGCTCGCGGGCCCACACCCGTTCCAGCCGTTCGACGGCGTCGAGGACGAGGTCGTCGAAGACCTGCGCCCTACTCCGGGAAATGGGGAGTTCGGGCGGCGTCATCGGGCCGCGGATCCCGCGTCCGCGGCGGTCTCTGCGTCGCACTGGGTTGGCTTGAGGCCGGTGAAGGCGCACTCGTCGCACATCTATGAGCGTAAGCCATCGGCGGCCCATCGTGCAGCCCCTGGGTCGATCCAACGTGTCGACCTCGGGGAGCGGGCCGGCACCGGCCTCCGGACACAGCCCATCGATGCTGGCGCACCGGACGGTAAAGGCATACAGTCTGTGCCCGTGAGCGTTGTACGACGCTGCTCACGCACCGCGTGCAGGCAGCCAGCAGTCTTCACGCTCACCTATGTCTACGCCGACTCCACCGCGGTCCTCGGCCCGCTCGCCGCCTACGTCGAGCCGCACTGCTACGACCTGTGCGCGATGCATGCCGAGCGCCTCACCGCCCCGCGGGGCTGGGAGGTGGTCCGGCTGCCCGCCGACAACACCGGCGGACCCGGCAGCGACGACCTGGAGGCGCTGGCCAACGCGGTGCGGGAGGCGGCCCGCCCGCCGAAGGGCTCCGAGCCCGTGGGTCAGGGGGTCGAGACGCACCGCCGGGGGCACCTGCGGATGGTGAAGTCCGAGGCGGCCCGCCCGGAGCGCGAGCACCGCGACCCGCGGCCGCCCCGCGACGCCTGAGCGCCGGGGCCACCCGTCGGCGGGCCGCTGTCCGCCCGGTCTTGCTACGTTGGACTCCTGCGGGCCGCGTCCACGGGGGCAGCCCTTCCGCTGCGAGTGGACGGCGCGCCCCGCACCTCGGTCCGCCCATCGACCCGTCCGGAGCAGCTGTGGGTGATCTCGGTCAGATCTTCAAGGCGTACGACATCCGGGGAGTCGTCCCCGACACCCTGGACGAGGGCGTCGCCCGGTCCATCGGCGCGGCCTTCGCCCGGGTCGTCGGCACGGACCGCGTCGTGGTGGCCCACGACATGCGCCCCTCCTCGCCCGGACTCGCGGCCGCCTTCTCCGAGGGCGTGACGAGCCAGGGCGTCGACGTCATCGCGGCCGGGCTCGGCTCCACCGACCTGCTCTACTTCGCGGCCGGCAGCCTGGGCGTGCCCGGCGCCATGTTCACCGCGAGCCACAACCCCGCCCAGTACAACGGCATCAAGATGTGCCGGGCCGGCGCCGCGCCGATCGGTTCGGACAGCGGGCTGGCCGAGATCCGCGCCCTGGCCGAGGCCGGCGTGCCCCCGCACGACGGGCCGGCCGGCACGGTCACCGAGCGCGACCTGCTGGCCGACTACGCCGCCCACCTGCGCTCGCTCGTCGACCTCTCGGGGGTCCGGCCGCTCAAGGTCGTGGTGGACGCGGGCAACGGCATGGGCGGCTACACCGTCCCGGCCGTGCTGGGCGAGGGGCTGCTGCCCGCGCTGCCCCTGGAGATCGTGCCGCTGTACTTCGAGCTCGACGGCACCTTCCCCAACCACCCCGCCAACCCGCTGGACCCGGACAACATCGTGGACCTGCGGGCGGCGGTGCGCGAGAGCGGCGCCGACATCGGCCTGGCCTTCGACGGCGACGCCGACCGCTGCTTCGTCGTCGACGAGCGAGGGGAGGCGGTCGCGCCGTCGGCGGTCACCGCCCTGGTGGCCGTGCAGGAGCTCGCCAAGGAGCCGGGCGCGACCGTCATCCACAACCTCATCACCTCCAAGGCCGTCCCGGAGATCGTGCGCGAGCACGGCGGGAAGCCGGTGCGCACCCGGGTGGGCCACTCCTTCATCAAGGCGTCCATGGCCGAGACCGGCGCGGTCTTCGGGGGCGAGCACTCCGCCCACTACTACTTCCGCGACTTCTGGCGGGCCGACACCGGCATGCTGGCGGCCATGCACGTCCTGCGGGTCCTGGGCGGCGACCCCCGCCCGCTCTCGGAGATCACCGCCGAGTACTCCAGGTACGCCGCCTCCGGCGAGATCAACTCCGAGGTCGACGACCAGGCCGGCCGCACCGCCGCCGTCGAGGCCGCCTTCTCCGGCACGGCCGGGGCCACCGTCGACCACCTCGACGGGCTGACGGTGGACTTCGCCGACGGCAGCTGGTTCAACCTCCGCGCCTCCAACACCGAGCCGCTGCTGCGGCTCAACGTCGAGGCGCCCGACCACGCGGCCATGGCCAAGCTGCGCGACGACGTGCTCGGCATCATCCGCGGCTGAGGCGCCGCATCCACCACCAACCGGGAAGCACAGGGACCGACCTCATGACCACCAAGATCGACGACTGGCTGCTCGACATCCTGGCCTGCCCGAAGAGCAAGGCCCCGCTGCGCCTGGACGAGGAGGCCGGCGAGCTCGTCTGCGACGAGAGCGGGCTGGCCTACCCGATCCGGGACGGCATCCCCGTGCTCCTGGTCGACGAGGCCCGCGAGATCCGCTGACCGCTCCGGCCCTGACCGGTCCCGTGCGGGCGGCCGAACGGCCGTTCCGCCATGCGGCCATGCGGGGCCACGGGCGTGTGTCAGCCCCGCGTTCTGGGGCAAACTGGGAGAATCGAAAACCGCGCCCCCGCGGATCCACCGCTCGACGTGAGTGAGGGGGAGGCCGATGCCTCCGGAATTCGACGAGTCCCGCCTCGACGACCTCTCCGCGGAGACCGAGCACGGTCCGGGCGTCCTGCTCCGCCAGGCCGCGTCGGCGGCGGCGCAGGTCAGGGCCTCCCGGTCTGCCGCGCTGGAGGCGCCGCTGCGCGCGCTCGCCGACGAGGGCCGCCCGCGCTCCGTCGTGGTCGCCGGCACCGGGCCGGCCGCGTTCGCCGGCGACATGCTGGCCGTGCTGCTGGGACCCGGCTGCCCGGTCCCCGTCCACACGGTGCGCGACCACCCGCTCCCCGGCTGGATCGGCCACCACGACCTGGTCGTCGCGGTCGCCGCCGGCCGGGGCGAATCCACCGAGCGGACCATCGGGCTGGCGGCGGAGGCCGTCCGCCGGGGATGCCGGCTCCTCGTCGTCGGGCCGCCGGACGAGCGGCTCGCCGCCCTCGCCGACCAGGGGCGCGCCCCGCGCGTGGTCGTCCCCGAGAGCGGCGAGGAGCGGATGTCCCCGTGGGCGCTCGCGGTACCGCTGCTCACCGCCGCCGCCCACGTCGGCGGAGGGACGGTGCCGGACGAGACCTACGAGTCCACCGCGCGACTCCTGGAGCGCGTGGCGCACGACTGCCGGCCGACCGCGGAGGCGTTCGAGAACCCGGCCAAGACGCTGGCGCTGGACCTCGGCGGGACGCTGCCCGTGCTGTGGGGCGGCGGCCCGGTCGCCGAGCTGGCCGCCCGCAGGTTCGCGGCGCAGTTGGCGGCGAACGCGCGCTATCCCGCGCTGAGCGGCCGGCTCCCCGGTGCCGAGTACGACCAGTTGGCCGCGCTCGACGGGCCGTTCGGCGGCACCGGGCCGCGCAGTATCTTCGACGACCCGGCCGAGGAGGGGCCCACCCGGCTGCGCGTCGTCCTGCTGCGCGACCCCGGTCAGCCCGAGGAGGTCGCGCGGAGCCTGGCCGCCGTCGAGCGCTCGGCGACCGAGCGCGGGGTGCCCGTGAGTGACGTCTCCACGGACGGTCGGCATCCCATGGAACGCTTGGCCGGTTTGATCGCTCTAACGGATTACGCCACTCTGTATCTTGCTGTGGCATATGGCGTGGATCCACTGACACGTACGCTGGTCGTGCGCTAGGAAGTGTTCTCGGCTTCCCGGCCGGAAACCGCCGCGAAGGCCGCGTCCAGCGCCGCCCACCACCGCTCTGGAGGAGATTGATGCCCGGTCCCGAATCGCTGTCGCCGAACGACCCCACCGCGTTCGGCGACTACAGCGTGGTCGGACGCCTGGGGCGTGGCGGGCAGGGAATCGTGTACCTCGCCCGGGACCTCGACGGCGACGAGTACGCCGTCAAGGTGCTCAACGAGGAGTGGTCCCAGGACACCGACCTGCGCAAGCGGTTCGAGAAGGAGGTGCGCGCCGCCCAGAAGGTGGCCTCCTTCTGCACCGCCGCCATCCACGAGGCCAACCTCGACGCCGAGCCGCCGTACGTCGTCAGCGAGTACGTGCCCGGTCCGTCCCTCCAGGAGGCCGTGGCCAAGGAGGGCCCGCGCAAGGGTGCGGCGCTGCAGCGGCTCGCGGTCTCCACCGCCACGGCGCTGGTCGCCATCCACCAGGCCGGCATCGTGCACCGGGACTTCAAGCCCGGCAACGTGCTGCTCGGCCCGGACGGGCCGCGGGTGATCGACTTCGGCATCGCCCGGGTCGTCGACGGCACCGCCACCATGACCAACTCGATCGTCGGCACGCCGTCCTACATGGCGCCGGAGCAGATCGAGGGCCGCGGCATCACCGACAAGGTCGACGTGTTCGCCTGGGGGTGCGTCATGGCCTACGCGTCCACCGGGCACGCTCCGTTCGGCGCCGACAGCGTCCCGGCGGTCGTCCACCGGGTCATCTCCGCGCCGCCGGAGCTCACCGGCGTCACCGGGCCGCTGCGCACCATCATCGAGGACTGCCTCAACAAGGACGCGAACCGGCGCCCCACCGCCCAGCAGCTCCTGATGCGGCTGCTCGGCCACGAGGACACCGCCGCGGCCCCCTCCACCGACGAGGTCGTGGCCGAGGGCGAGCGCATCGCCGAGCACGGCGGGGTCAGCGGCCCGCAGTTCCCGCCCTACGGCCCCACACCCAGCGGCCCGCAGACCCCGTTCCCGTACGGGACCCCGCCGCACGGCGGCATGGGCGCCCGCCCGCTGACCGGCCCGCAGGCCCCGCAGAACAACTACGGGCCGCCGCAGCACCGCCCGATGGGGCAGCAGATGCCCGGTCCGGCGAACCCCGGAGTCACCGGGCACATGGGCATGGCGCCCCCGCCGCCGATGACCGGTCCGAACACGCGCTATCCCGGCCACCCCATGCACACCCAGGCCCCCCGCCCGCCGATGCCGCCCAAGCCCGCCGTGCGGCCGAACGCCGGGAGGACCGAGGACCCCGTCCTGAGCCAGGGGTGGGTTATCCCGGCGGTGCTCATCGCGATCATCATCCTGCTCCTGCTGCTGTTCCTGGTGGCCCTGAGCGGCTGATCCCGGGGGCACCGGGACCGCGTGCACACCCGGCCGCGCCGCTGACACCGGTCGGCGGCGCGGCCGCATCCTTCAGTGCATCGCCTGGGTCAGGCGGTGCATGGCGCGGGACACTACGTCGTCGACGAACTCGGCCACGTCCGGCCAGCGCTCGTCGGCGCCGTCGGTGGGGATGAGCGTGACGCAGTCGGTGCAGGCGAGATCGAGCGCGTCGCCCTGGCTGCCGGCGGTGCGCAGCTGCGCGTCGGCGGTCACCGCGAGCACTCCGGTCGCCGGGGCGCCCACGTCCTGCACGGCGACCAGCAGCCGCAGGGTGCCGTCGGTGACGGTGAGGTCCAGGGCCGCCCACCAGCAGCCCGGCCCGCGGGTGAACAGCGCGCGCTCCGCGGCGGCGTCGAGCCGCCCCCGGCGGGCGGCGTCGTCGTCCGTGGCGCCCGCGCTCACCGCGAACCTCGCGGAGGAGTCCAGCTCCCGCAGCACCAGGGCGAGGGAGTTGGCCTGGCGGCGCAGGTGCTCCACGATCCGCCGCTGCATGGCGGTGGCGAGCGGCGCGGTGTTCGCCGACGGCTGGTCCCGGTGCTGCGCGCTCCAGCTCAGCTCGCCGCGCAGCGCGGCGATCTCCAGGTCGGCGAGCAGCGCGGTGAGCTCCACCAGGCGGTCCTGCTCACTGGCCCGGAACCGGGCCCGGCGGTGCTGCTCGGCCAGCCGGTGGTCCATGACCAGCGGCGGGTAGTTCGACCGCATCAGCGCCAGTGAGGCCATCGCCCACGGCAGCGGACGCTGGTGGGGCTGCGGCCCGAGGGCGGGTCCCGCCGCGGGGGCGGGGGCGGGCTCCAGCACGGCCTCGCAGATCAGCTGGATGTGCGCGGCCCGGATGACCGGATGCGTCTCCACGGCCGCGGCTTCGGCGAGCGAGGCGGCGGCCTGATCGACCGGGAAGGAGGGATCGTCGAAGTCGGGGATCGTCAGGGCCAGCGCGGTGAGGTAGTCGGCCGTCAGCGGCTGGCCCGCCGTACACGCCGAGGCCATCTCCACCAGGGCCTCCTCCTCCCGGCGCAGGCGCTCCCGGAGCTCGGGGGTGATCTCCAGCCGGTCCCAGCCGTCCGAGAGCCGCTCGGCCCGGGCGACCTTCGCGTCCAGCAGCCCGGCGAGTGTCCGCAGCTCGACGACGTGCCGGCGGAAGAACCGCCGCCGGTCCTCCGCCCACCGGTGCCGAGGCCGGCGGGTCTGGTGTTCCGCCCATATCTCCCGCAGCCGGTCCAGCGCCGCCAGCCTGCGGCGCACGTCGTCGGGAAACCGGCTCGGGGCGAGATCAAGGCCGCGTGGGGTGCTCACGCCAGACACCGTAACCCGCGGCGCGGCGCGGAAACCTGAACGGCCGGAACCGGCACCGAGGCAGCCGCCACGAGGACCCGGACACCGCTCACGTACCGCGCCGGCGACCGGACGGTGCAGGAAGAGGAGTCGCGGGAAACGACTGTTCCGGCGAGGAGGTGGAGGACACAACCCCCGGCCTGTGCTTCGACCGTGAACAGGCCGCGGAGGACCCCCGCCTGATGCTGGCCGACCCCCACAGCCAGGCGGCCCCCTCGACCTCGTGGACACGCTGCGCGCCAGGCCGGTCGGCGAGCCGCTGCTGTATCCCGGGATCCGGAAGGTTCAGCAGCCCTACGGGATCCGGTCCCGGCTGGAGAACGGGAGTGCGCGGGTCAGCGCTCGGCCTACGCGCCAGGCCCGAAGCGCGATGGCGGACCGCCTGGCCGAAATCGAGGCCGGCGTGAGCGGTCGCCGTCCGTTCGAGAGCCCCAGAGTGGGCGAGGCCACGGCGGCGGCTGGCGGCGGGCGGCCGTCGGCGGGCGCGAGCACGTCGCGAGAGCGGTTGGCGCAGCGGAGGCGCGCCGGAGCTCGTACGACCAGGCGCTGAGGCGGGACGGCCGGACCGGGGCGTCGAGCGGCCGCCGAAGTTGGTCGCGCCGCTGCCCGGGCGCGGTTCGGGCGGACCCGCGGTGGTCGGGCTGGCCCGGCCGCGACGCCCGCATCAGGATGCCTGCGTCCGCTCCCGACCACCGCAGCGGGGACCACCGCGGCCGCGATCCGCAGGAGCTCCGCCGTGCCCGGTCGCTCCGGGGGAGGGACGGCAGCCCGGAGAGGTCGGCGGGGCTGCGCCGCGGACCGCGACGTGCCTGTAGCACCCCCACGTGCGCGAGGCTCGGACTTCCTCACCTGGGAAGACGCGGACCTTATTGATTTGGGACACGAAATGGCCGCCAGGCGAGAGTCACTGGAGCCGTTTAATGGCGGGCTGATCGCTCAGGAGATCGGGGCTCCGCGGTCCGTGGCGGGGTCGATGCCTTGGGAGCGCAGGTCGGCGCGGACCGTGTCGGGGGAGACGCCGACCGCGGCGGCGAGGGCGCGGGTGTTGCGGTAGCCGGCGCGCCACGCGGTGGCGATCCGCTCGGCGCGCTCGTCGGCCAGGGCGGCCGGGTCGGCTTCCTGGGCAGCGCGGTGGGCGTGGCTGGCGAGGGCGGTGCGGTGCCGCTCCCATCCAGCGCGGGTGGGCGGGTGGTGGTCCATACCCCCTACTGCTACCCCGGCCGACCGGACGGCATGGCCGGGGCGGTCCGCTCGGCCGGCGGGGAGAGCCCTCGCAGTAGCCCCTGTCGCCCGCAGCGGCCGGACCCCGCGGTGCCGCCGACCGGGCCGCGGTGCCGTGAGCCGTGTCCCGGTGCCCGGACTCCGGAGACCCGGATGCGGAGACCGACGCGGGTACGGGATGCGGTCCGGACCTCGGCCGTCCAGCGCGGGCCGGGTGGAGGTGCGGAGGGGCGGGCCGGTCTCCGTATGCCGTGGGCCGCCTCTGCCCGGCGTCCGCCGGCCGTTCGGCCGCGTGCCGTCGCGCGTCGCCACCAGCGGGAACCTCCGGGAAACCGCCGCTCCGTCGGGGGGGCGTCCGGCGCGTCATCCGGACGTGGCCGTGGATTCACCGGCCATTGGCGCAGTACACCCCGGTATGTCATGGTTGCCGCGCATCATGGCTGGCCGACATGCCCCGCGGGCCGACCGCCGGCGTGTCCTCGTGCCTCCCGCCGGGCCGTCCGTCCGGTGCCTCCCGTCCGCGAAGGTGAACCGCCGCAGTGGTGCACGCATCCCCGAGTACCTCGTCCGCGACCGGCCCGGTGCTGCCCTCCGCGCCGTCCGAGCCGGTACCGCGGGCCGCCGGGGACGGGTACCGGCCCGAGATCCAGGGGCTGCGGGCCGTCGCGGTGCTGCTGGTGGCCGTGTACCACGTCTGGCTGGGGCGGGTCTCCGGCGGGGTCGACGTGTTCCTACTGCTCACCGGGTTCCTCATCACCGGCTCGCTGGTGCGGATGGTGGAGCGGCGCGGCAGGATCGACGTGGTCGGGTTCTGGACGAAGCTGGTCCGGCGGCTGACCCCCGCCGCCGCCGTGGTGCTGCTCGGCGTGCTCGCGGCGACCTTCCTGTTCCTGCCGCAGGACCGCTGGCGGACCGCGCTCGGCGAGGTCGTCGCGGCGGCCCTCTACTACGAGAACTGGAAACTGGCCCTCGACTCCGTCGACTACCTCGCGCAGAGCACCGCGGCCAGTCCGGTCCAGCACTTCTGGTCGCTGGCCATCCAGGGGCAGTTCTACCTGCTGTGGCCGCTCGTCGTGGGGGCGGCGGCGTTCGCGGCGGCGCGCGCCGGCCGCTCGCCGCGGCCCGCGGTGGCGATCGCCCTCGTGCTGGTGTTCACGGTGTCGCTCGGCTACTCGGTGGTCATGACCGGGCTCGACCAGCCGTGGGCCTACTTCGACACCGGTGCCCGGCTGTGGGAGCTGGCGCTCGGCGGGTTGCTCGCGCTCGCGCTGCCGTACCTGCGGCCCCCGGCGTGGCTGCGGGTGCTGCTCGGATGGGCGGGGCTGGCCGCGCTGCTGTCCTGCGGCCTGCTGCTGCAGGTCTCCACCCTGTTCCCCGGCTACGTCGCGCTGTGGCCGACCGGCGCGGCGGCGCTCGTGATCGTGGCCGGGACCTCCGGCAGCCGACTGGGCGCGGACCGGCTGCTCCGGCTGCGCCCGCTGCACTATATCGGCGACATCTCCTACGCGCTCTACCTGTGGCACTGGCCGGTGCTCGTGTGCTACCTCGCGGTCACCCAGCGGACGGTGCCGAGCCTGTTCGGCGGGGCCTGCGTCCTGGCGCTGTCGTTCGTGCTCGCCGCGGCGACGACGCGGCTGGTGGACAGCGGGGTCGGCCGGATCACCCGGGACCGCGCCACGCCGGTGCGCTCGCTCGCGATCGGGCTGGCCTGCCTGCTGCCGGTGCTCGCCGGCGCGGGCGGCTGGTCGTGGCACCTCGCGGAGGAGCAGCGGGAGCGGGAGGCGTTCGTCGCGGACGCCGCGAACTACCCCGGCGCCCTGGTGCTCACGGGGGACGGCGCCGAGCGGCCGCTGCGGGACCTGCCGGTCTACCCGGACCCGGCCGAGGCCTCCGCCGACGTCCCGGTCACCTACGAGGACGGCTGCAACCAGGGAACCCGGTCGGCCGAGGTGCTGACCTGCGCGTACGGCGCGGACGACCCGGAGCGGACGATCGCCCTGGTCGGGGGCTCGCACGCGGCGCACTGGTTCCCGGCGCTGCTCCGGATCGCCGAGCAGAACGACTGGCGGATCGTCAACATCATCAAGGGCGCCTGCCTGTTCACCCCGGCGGAGCAGCGGTACCGGGGCGAGCCGTACACGACCTGCCACGAGTGGAACGACGGTGTCATGGCGGAGCTGGCCGAGCTGCGCCCCGACGCGGTGTTCACCACCGCGACCAGCAGCAGCATCGACAGCGACGCCGGGTTCGGCGGTGAGGTGGTCGTGGACGGCTACCTGGAGCGGTGGGCCGAGCTGGACCGGCTCGGCATCGACGTGCTGGCGATCCGCGACACGCCCCGGTTCGACTTCCAGGCGCCGGAGTGCGTGGCGACGCGCGGCCCGGAGGAGTGCGCGGGCTCGCCGACGCCCTCGCTGGCCCAGACGTCGCCGCTGGAGTCGGTGCGCGGGGTTCCGGACAACGTCGCGTTCCTCGACCTCAACCGCTACCTGTGCACGGGGGGCCGATGCCCGACCGTGATCGGCAACGTCCTGGTGTACTGGGACAACGCCCACTTCACCGCCACCTTCGCCCGGACCCTGGCCCCCGTGCTGGAGGAGGAGATCCGGCGCGTGGCCGGGTGGTGACCGGCGCGGTGCCGCTACCGGCGGCCGAGCAGCCGGAGCGCCTTCTGCTGGTCGAAGTCCAGCGCGCGGGCCGGCGGCGGGGTGAGCCGGCCGAGGCGCTCGCCGTAGGCGCGGACCCGGGCCATGGCGGCCGGCTCGGCCAGCACCCGCAGGGCGAAGGCGAGCGCCGCCGGGGTGACGTCGTAGTGGCGCTCCAGCTCCAGGCCGGCTGAGACCGTGCGCAGGTCGGCCTCGGAGAAGCGGCGGTGCCGGTGGCCCCGACCGGTGGGCGGTTCCTTGGTCACCGGGAGCAGACCGAGGCTCTCCCGGTAGCGCAGCATGCGCGGGGTCGTGTCCAGCCGGTCGGCGGCCGCGGAGATGGGGATGTCGCGCTCCATGGCGCGAAGCTAGTCAATCTGACAAAGCACTGTCAATCTTGCGCCCCGGCGCGTTCCGGAACGCCGGATCCGGCTCTAGACTCGGGACGCACCCAGAGGAGGAGTACAGACGCATGGCATTCGACTTCAAAGTCGCCGACCTGTCCCAGGCCGAGTTCGGCCGCAAGGAGATCCGGCTCGCCGAGCACGAGATGCCCGGACTCATGGCCACCCGCGCCGAATACGGCCCCTCCCAGCCGCTCAGGGGCGCCAAGATCATGGGCTCCCTGCACATGACCGTGCAGACCGCCGTCCTCATCGAGACCCTCGTGGCGCTCGGCGCGGAGGTGCGCTGGGTGAGCTGCAACATCTTCTCCACCCAGGACCACGCCGCCGCCGCCGTGGTGGTCGGCCCCGACGGCACCCCCGAGGACCCGAAGGGCGTCCCGGTGTTCGCCTGGAAGGGCGAGACGCTGGAGGAGTACTGGTGGTGCACCGAGCAGGCGCTGACCTGGCCCGGCGGTGAGGGCCCCAACATGATCCTGGACGACGGCGGGGACGCCACGCTGCTCGTCCACAAGGGTGCCGAGTACGAGAAGGCCGGGGCCGTCCCCGACCCCGCGACCGCCGAGAGCGAGGAGTTCGCGGTCGTGCTGCGGCTGCTGGGCGAGAGCCTGGCCGCCGACCCCCGGAAGTGGACCGCCATCGCCGAGCGCATCAAGGGCGTGACCGAGGAGACCACCACCGGCGTGCACCGGCTGTACGAGATGCAGCGCGACGGCAAGCTGCTGTTCCCGGCCATCAACGTCAACGACTCGGTCACCAAGAGCAAGTTCGACAACAAATACGGCATCCGGCACTCGCTGCCCGACGGCATCATGCGCGGCACCGACGTGCTCATCGGCGGCAAGGTCGCGGTGGTCTGCGGCTACGGCGACGTCGGCAAGGGCGCGGCCGAGGCGCTGCGCGGCCAGGGCGGGCGCGTGGTCGTCACCGAGATCGACCCGATCAACGCGCTCCAGGCCGCCATGGACGGCTACCAGGTGACCGTCCTGGAGGACGTCGTCGAGACCGCCGACATCTTCATCACCACTACCGGCAACTTCAACATCATCACCGCCGACCACATGACCCGGATGAAGCACCAGGCCATCGTCGGCAACGTGGGCCACTTCGACAACGAGATCGACATGGCCGGGCTCGCGCGGGTTCCGGGCGTCGAGAAGATCGAGATCAAGCCGCAGGTCCACGAGTGGCGGTTCGAGGACGGGCACTCGATCATCGTGCTGTCGGAGGGCCGGCTGCTCAACCTGGGCAACGCCACCGGGCACCCGAGCTTCGTCATGTCCAACAGCTTCACCAACCAGGTCATCGCGCAGATCGAGCTGTTCACCAAGCCGGAGGAGTACCCGACCGGCGTCTACGTGCTCCCCAAGATCCTGGACGAGAAGGTCGCGCGGCTGCACCTCGACGCCCTCGGCGTCAAGCTCACCACGCTCACCAAGGAGCAGGCCGCCTACATCGGCGTGGACGTGGCCGGCCCCTACAAGTCCGACCACTACCGCTACTGACGGGCGGACCGCAGCCGCATGGCACTTCCCCCGCATGACGTCGCGGACCTCGGCCTCGCGCCGGCCGGGGTCCGCCGCGTGGAATGGGCCGAGCACGCGATGCCGGTGCTGCGCAGCATCCGCGAGCGCTTCGACCGCGAGCGACCGCTGGCCGGACTGCGCGTCGCCGCGTGCATGCACGTCACGGCCGAGACCGCCAACCTGCTGCGCGCGCTGCGCGCCGGCGGGGCCGAGGTGGCGCTGGCGGCCTCCAACCCGCTGTCCACCCAGGACGACACCGCCGCGGCGCTGGTGGCCGAGTACGGCGTGACGGTGCACGCCCGCGCCGGCATGGACGTCGCCACCTACGACCGCAACCTGGTAACGGTGCTGGAGCAGCGCCCGCACCTGCTCCTGGACGACGGCTGCGACCTCGTCAACACCGCCCACCTGCGCCATCCGGAGCTCCTCGCGGAGACCGTGGGCGGCTGCGAGCAGACCACCACCGGCGTGATCCGGCTGCACCGGATGAGCGCCGAGGGGGCGCTGCGGCTGCCGATGGTGGCCGTGAACGACACCGCGACCAAGCGGATGTTCGACAACCGCTACGGCACCGGCCAGTCCACGATCGACGGCATCATGCGCGCGACCAACGCCCTGCTCTCCGGGCGCACGATGGTCGTCGCGGGGTTCGGCTACTGCGGGCGCGGCCTCGCCGAGCGCGCCCGGGGCATGGGCGCCCGGGTGGTCGTCACCGAGGTGGACCCCGTGAAGGCGCTCGACGCCGTCATGCAGGGCTACACGGTGCTGCCCATGGCGGAGGCCGCGCGGATCGGCGACGTGATCGTCACCGTCACCGGCAACCGCGACGTGCTGCGCGCCGAGCACATCGCCGAGCTCAAGGACGGCGCGGTGCTCGCCAACTCCGGCCACTTCGACGTCGAGATCGACCTGCCGGCCCTGGAGGCGCTCGCGGTGGAGGTCCGCCGCGAGGTGCGCCCGCAGGCCGACGAGTACCTGCTGGCCGACGGCCGGCGGATCGTCCTGCTCGCCGAGGGCCGCCTGGTCAACCTCGGCGCCGCCGAGGGCCACCCGGCCGCGGTGATGGACATGTCCTTCGCCGTGCAGGCCCTCACCGTGGAGTGGCTGGCCGCCCGCCACGCAGACCTCTCGCCGGGCGTGCTCGACGTCCCGGTCGAGATCGACACCGAGGTCGCCCGCCTGGAACTGGCCGCGCTCGGCGTGCACATCGACGAGCTGACCTCGGAGCAGGTCGACTACCTGGGGTCGTGGCGGGCCTAGGCTGCCTGGAGGGCGGGCGCGGGGACCGCGGACGGGGGATGTCCTCGCCGCGCTCGCGCATCAGCTCAGGACGGAGCCGGAGGGCGTCGCGCATCTCGCTGCGTGCATCGGCCCCGCCGTCGCCGAGCGGCTAGCCAGCGAGAGAGCTCCTCACCCCCGCTGCCGCGCCACCCGCTCCTCCTCGCGGCGGCGGCGCTCGGCCAGCACGGCGGCGAGGTACTCCACCGGCGAGACGCCCGGCGGCGGGGGCGGGCTGACCGAGCGGGCCACCGCGTCGGCGACCTGCACGCCCATCGTGTGGCGGGTCTCCTCGGTCAGTTCGTGGTAGCGCTGCACGTACTGCCGGGCCATCTGCGCGGTCTCGGGTGCCAGCCGGGACAGCTCCGCGGTGCCCGCCCACGCGGCCAGGCGCGGCGGCATCGCGATCGGGGCCGTGTCGGCGCGGCGGGCGCGCTCCTGCACCACCAGCGTGCCGGCCAGGAAGTCGCCGACCCGGCGGCCGTCCCGGTTGACGAGCGCCACGACGAGGGCCACCACTCCGGACGTCAGCCACAGCTCCACGAAACCGCAGAGCGCCCGCGCCAGCGCCTGGCGGAACCGCTCCGGCGACCCGTCGGTCCCCACCACCCGCAGGCCCAGCGCCAGCTTGCCGAGCGACCGGCCCCGCGTCACCGTCTCGAACGCCACCGGGTAGCCGACGATGACCAGCACCACCATGGCGAGCGTGATCGAGGCATAGGTGGCGGTGTTCACCTGCTGGCCCAGCAGGTCGACGAGCAGGCCGAGCCCCACCAGGACCGCCACCTGCACGACGACGTCGAGGAACAGGGCGAGCATGCGGGTGGCGAACCCGGCCGGCCGCAGGTCGAGGACGACCGCGTCTCCGGTCACCAGGTCGGTCTGCTGGTAGTAACCGCCGCTGGGATGCGCCACCGCCGCCTCTTCCGTCACGCCGTGCCGTTCTCCTTCCCAGTCTGGCAGTGCGCCACCGGTGGCCGGACCGCAGCTCCCCCGGACCGGGGCCGTCCGGGCGCTCCGCCCGCCGCCCGGCGTCAGTAGAGTCGGGGGCGTGGATCTCGACGTCTTCGCCGCCGCGCACCGCTCCGACTGGGACCGCCTGGAGCGGCTGGTCCGCCGGCGCCGCCGGCTGACCGGCCCCGAGGTCGACGAACTCGTCGAGCTCTACCAGCGGGCCTCCACCCACCTTTCGGTGGTGCGCTCCTCCGGCCAGGACCCGGCGCTGGTCGGCTGGCTGTCCGGCCTGGTGGCACGGGCGCGTTCGGCGGTCACGGGCGCGCACGCCCCGGCCTGGCAGGACCTCGTGCGGTTCTTCACCCGCACCTTCCCGGCCGTCGTGTACCGGCTGCGCTGGTGGTGGATCGCGGCGTCGCTCGGCACCGTCGCGTTCTCGACCGTGCTCGCGGCGTGGATCGTCGCCGACCCGCAGGTGTACAGCGCCCTCGGGACACCCGAGGAGATCCGCGCCTACGTCGAGCACGACTTCGCCAACTACTACGTGGAGTACCCGGGGGCGTCGTTCGCCGCCCGGGTGTGGACCAACAACGCCTGGGCCGCGGCCCAGGCGCTGATCTTCGGCGTGTTCCTCTGCGTGCCCACCATCTACGTGCTGGCGCTCAACGGCGCCAACCTCGGGCTGGCCGGCGGCATGATGTTCGCCAACGGCAAGGGCGACGTCTTCCTCGGCCTGATCATCCCGCACGGCCTGCTGGAGCTCACCGCGGTGTTCGTGGCCGCCGGCGTCGGCATCAAGCTCGGCTGGACGATCATCGACCCCGGCCCCCGTCCCCGGCTGCGCGCCCTGGGCGAGGAGGCGCGGGCGGCCGTGGCGGTGGCGCTCGGGCTGGTGGTCGTGCTGTTCGTCTCCGGGCTCATCGAGGGCTTCGTCACCGGGTGGGTGCACACCACCTGGCTGCGGATCGGCATCGGCGTGGTGGCCGAGGCGCTGTTCCTCGCCTACGTCTTCACCCTCGGGCGCCGGGCGGCGCGGGAGGGGGAGACGGGGGACATCGCGGGGCGGCCGGAGTCGGCGCCGGTAATCGGGTAAATACGCTGCGGAGTCGCTACAACTGTAGTACGGTCCGCCGCATGGAAGCAGTGATGGCCATGGAAAAGCCCAGGAGCAGGAGAAGCCACGAGGTCCGCAAGTACACGGTGTCGCTTCCCAAGGACATCGCGGAGGAGATCCGGGAGCGGGTCGGTCCGACCGGGTTCAGCGCCTACGTGACCCGCGCGCTGGAGGAGCTGCTGGAACGGGAGCGGCTGGCGGAGCTCGCCGCCGCGTTCGACGCGAAGTACGGATCCGCGCCTGATGAGGAAATCTCGGAGGCTGAGGAGGTCTTCCGGAAGGCGAGGGAGAAATGGGCGCGCCGGCGAGCGACGAACGAGAAGTCCTGATCCTGGACAGCGAAGGGCTTTCCCGGCTCATCCGCCTGGACAGGGAGCTGCACAAGTTCATCGCGTTGGCGAATCGCAGCGGTGTACGGGCCCTCTGCAGCGCAGTGACCCTGATCGAGGTCCAGCATGACCGCATCAAACCGAGCGAGTTCGCTTTCGCGCGATCCCGGATCAGAGTCGAGCCCGTCACGGAGGAGATCGCCAAGTCGGCGGTGGAGCTTCTCCGTGCTGCCGGAATGCACGGGCACCGTCATGCCATCGACGCGGTCGTGGCAGCGACCGCGCTGGAGCAGAAGGGGCCGGTCGTGCTCCTGACCAGTGACGTGGGGGACATGACGAAGCTGTGTGGGGACGAGGTGGAGGTCAGGAAGGTGTGAGCGGCCGCGGGCAGCCCCTGCTGTGAGGGACTGGAGGACGCCCTACCTCACAACCGCCCCTGCGCCTTCAGCGCGATGTAGGCGTCCGCCAGCGCCGGCGCGATCGTCTCCGGCGGTGCGTCGACCACCTCCACCCCGTGCCGGCGCAGCTCGGCCGTGACGCGGCGGCGGTCGGCCAGCGTGCGTCCGGCTGCGGTCGCGGCGGTGGGGTGGCTGAGGAGCTCTTCCTCGCCGACGTCTTCACCCTCGGGCGCCGTGCGATGCGGGAGGGGAGACGGGACATCGCGGGTCGGCCGGAGGCAGCGCCAACGGTCGGGCGATGACCGCGCTTCGCGATCACCAGGCTTCGGGAAGTAGCGTGAACGTGTCCGTGTGAGTCGGCCGGACCGTTGTGAAGTGGCGCCTGTCCAGCGTCGCAATTCTTGTGATGTCCAGCCGCTGTGCGACAGCGATGACCGAGGCGTCGACGAAGCCGATTCGCAGGGATGCGTAGTGCCGGATGATGCTGGACGCGCACACGAGGTCCTGCCTGTCCAATTCCACGATCTCTATGTCGCTCTGGACGAGGAAGTCCAGAAGATCGGACTCGGCTTTTGGGCCCAGTTTGCTCTCTAGGCACAGCGCCGTCTCGGTGACGACCGGTGAAGGCAGCAGTATCTGGCCTGGCATGGAGGTCAGGAGTCCGGCGCAGACGGGGTGGTACTTGTCGGAAGTATCGAGAGCGGCCCACAGGACGCCTGTGTCCAGCAGAGTGACGATCACTCCGAAAAGCGTAGCTGCTGACGAACGACCTCGTCGTGCCTGATGGAAATGTCCGACTCTCCTGACGAGAACATGCCTATAAACGGCATATTGCGGCGTGGTCGCTCGCCCTCACTCAGGAAGTGAGAAAGTTCCTGGTCGGATGCGATGAGGGAACGTAGGCGCCGTACGCCGGACGGCGTAAGCTTGTCTACCAGTTCGTGGAGTTCCTGGTAGTTGTGCGCTGGGCTCATAGCAGTAGTGTAACGTCCGAGGCTTCCGGAGCACCTTCGCGTTCGAGGCACCTCTCACAACCGCCCCTGCGCCTTCAGCGCGATGTAGGCGTCCGCCAGCGCCGGCGCGATCGTCTCGGGCGGTGCGTCGACCACCTCCACCCCGTGCCGGCGCAGCTCGGCCGTGACGCGGCGGCGGTCGGCCAGCGTGCGTTCGGCGGCGGCGGCGTGGTAGACCGCGCGGGCGTCGCCGCGGCCCGCCGCCATCTCGTGGACGCGCGGGTCGCTCACCGCCGCCACCAGGACCACATGCCGGCTGGTCAACGCGGGCAGCCGGGGGAGCAGGCCCGACTCCAGGGCGGCGGCGTCCAGGTCGGTGAAGAGCACCACCAGCCGGCGGCCGCGGTCGCGCCCCCCGATGATGGTGGCGACCAGTCCGGCCGGGTCGGACTCGACGAGCTCGGGTTCCAGCGGGGCCATCGCCTGGACGATCGCCGGCAGCGCGCTCGCCCGGCCGTGGCCGCGTACCCGGGCGCGGACCCGGCGGTCGTAGCCGAGCAGCTCGACCCGGTCGCCGGCCTTCGCGGCGAGGGCGGCCAGCAGCAGCGCGGCGTCCATCGAGTGGTCCAGCCGGGGCGTGTCGCCCACCCGGCCGGCCGACGTGCGTCCGGTGTCGAGGACCAGCAGGATGCGGCGGTCGCGCTCGGGCCGCCAGGTGCGGACGACCACCGCGTCGCGGCGGGCGGTGGCGCGCCAGTCGATGGAGCGGACGTCGTCGCCCGGCACGTACTCGCGCAGCGAGTCGAACTCGCTGCCCTGGCCGCGCACCAGCGCCACGTGCTGGCCGTCCAGTTCGCGGAGCCGGGACAGCTTGCCCGGCAGGTGCCGGCGGCTGGCGAACGGCGGCAGCGCCCGCACCGTCCACGGGACCCGGTGCGTGCACTGCCGCGCGGCCAGCCCGAGCGGGCCGAAGGCGCGCACGGTGACTCCGGCCGCGTGCTGGTCGCCGCGCCGGGACGGGGTGAGCACGCTGCTGATCCGGCGGCGCTGGCCGGCCGGGACGGCGACGTCGTGCGCCCGCGGCGCGGCCCGCGCGCTCGGCGGCCAGGCGTCCCGCACCCGGGCGCGCAGCGGGCGCCGCCCCGGGTTGGCCAGTACCAGGGTGACGGTCGCGGTCTCGCCGAGCCGGATCGAGGTGTCGCCGTCCCGCTCGAACTCCACCCGGCGGGGGCTGGGAGCCAGCAGCAGGTCGAGCAGCACCGCCGCCGCGAGCAGTCCCGCGTACCCCCAGAGCACCCAGTCGCCGGCGTTGCCGGCGATGAGCACCACCGGCACACCGGCGAACGCCAGGAGGACCGCCCGTCCCGTGACCGCCATCGCCTGTCCTCGTCTCCCTCGTCCCGTCGGGTGTCAGCGTCCGCCGCCGCGCGGGGCCGCCGCGACGGCCGCCCGTGCCCAGGGGTCAGCGCGGTACCTGGACCGACGCCAGCACGCCGTCCAGCAGGCCGTCCGTGGTCGCGCCCTCCAGTTCGGCCTCGGGACGCATCGCGATCCGGTGCCGCAGCGTGGCCTTGGCGAGTGCCTTGACGTCGTCGGGCGCCACGTAGTCCCGCCCGGAGAGCCAGGCCCACGCCCGGCTGGTGCGCAGCAGCGCGGTCGCGCCGCGCGGCGACGCGCCGAGCTGGAGGGACGGCGACTGGCGGGTGGCCCGGCACAGGTCCACGATGTAGCCGAGCACCTCGGGGGCGACCCGCACCGAGCGCACCGCCTCGCGGGCCGCGCGGAGCTCGGCCGGACCGGCCACCGCCCGCACACCGGCGGCGGCGAGGTCGCTCGGGTCGAAGCCGTCGGCGTGCCGGCTGAGCATGTCGACCTCGTGGTCGCGCTGGGGCAGCGGTACGACCAGCTTCAGCAGGAACCGGTCGAGCTGCGCCTCCGGCAGCGGGTAGGTGCCCTCGTACTCGACCGGGTTCTGGGTCGCGGCCACCACGAACGGGTCGGGCAGCGCCCGGGGCCGGCCCTCCACCGTCACCTGCCGCTCCTCCATGGCCTCCAGCAGCGCCGCCTGGGTCTTGGGCGGGGTGCGGTTGATCTCGTCGGCCAGGAAGAGGTTGGTGAACACGGGGCCGTCGTGGAACTCGAACTTCGCCGTGCGGGCGTCGTAGACGAGCGACCCCGTGACGTCGCCGGGCATGAGGTCCGGGGTGAACTGCACGCGCTTGTGGTCGAGCGCCAGGGCGGCCGACACCGTCCGCACGAGGAGGGTCTTGGCGACGCCGGGCACGCCCTCCAGCAGCACGTGGCCCCGGCACAGCAGGGCGACGACCAGGCCGGTCACCGTCTCCTCCTGACCGACCACGGCCTTGGCGACCTCGTCGCGGAGCGCGGTCAGCGCCGCGCGGGCCTCGTCCGCCGACGGCGGGCCGTCGGACGGTTGTCCGTCAGTGGTGAAGGCGGTCACGGCTGGAGTCACCTCTCTGTGGGGTCGGTCCGCCGCCGGATCCGGCGGGCGTGGTCGTTGGGGGCCGTTCCGGCCGGCGGCGCGGTCGGCTCACCGCAGCTCGCCCTCCAGCCGGTCGAGCTCGTCGGCGAGCCGCACCAGCCCCGCGTCGTCGGAGTCGTAGGGGTCGGCCCCGCCGGGCGGCAGCGGGCCGTACAGCAGGGCGCCCAGCCGCCGCGGATCCGCGCCGGTGCGCGCGGCGACCGCCTCGACGACCGCCTCGGGGGCGGCGTCCGGGCCGAGCCCCAGCAGCGGGCGGTTGCGGCCGAGGAACCCGTCGCGCAGCGCCGCGGCGGCCCGGTCCCGGGCCCGGCGCTCCGCGTACAGTCCGGCGCGCCCCTCGGTGGTCTCGGCGGCCCGCACGACGCTGGGGATCCGCTCGGCGACCAGCGGGCCGAGCCGGCGCCCGCGCCAGAGGGCCAGCAGCAGCACCGCCACCCCGAGCTGCCCGGCACCCAGGTAGACCGCGCGCGGCAGCAGCTCCCACAGCGATGCCTCGCCGGACGGCTCGCGGACGTCGGGGTCGAACCACACCACGTCGCGGCCGGCGAGCAGGTTCAGGCCGAGCGCGGCGTTGCCGAGCCGGCCGATCCGGGAGTTGCGCAGCGGTTCCCCGGTGCCGAGCACCGTCACCGTGCCGCCGGACTCGCCGGGCACCCGCACCAGGGCATGGCCGGAATCGGCCGGGTAGCAGGCGGCGGCACCGGGGCCGGCAGCGGTGTAGACCTCGCCGCCGGTGTCGGCACCGCCGGCGGCGACCGCCGCCGGCAGCCGGCACTCGGGCCGCAGCGTCCCCGCGTCGACGCGGCCGGACACCGACACGCCGGGGGCGAGCGCCGCGAGCACCTCGCTGGTCGGCTGCACGAGCAGCCGGTCGCCCGGCGCGGCGGCCAGCCGGTCCACCTCCTCGGGCAGCAGCCGGTGCGACTGCACGAGGACCAGCACGGAGTCCGGTCCGGCGGCGGCCAGCGCGGCGTCGGTGTCGCGCGCCACGGTGACGTCCGCGCCCCGCTCGCCCAGCAGCTGGACCAGGGCGCGCGAGCCGTCGGGGCTCGGCGCCTCGGGGTCGAGGTCTCCGGCGGGCAGCGGGCGGCTGCCCAGCGAGAGCACCACGGCGACCACGATCAGCAGAGCGAGGAACGCCAGCGGGCCGCGGGTCCGGCGCCAGAGGTCGCCCGGGGACGCGGTCAGCACACCGGACGCGGCGGCGGGGGCGGCGCCGGGCGCCGGGGACGCGGCGTCGGTCGAGGGGGTCGTCACGCTCATGGGGTCCGCTCCGCACGGAGGCGGGGAGTGCCCGCTCGCAGCCGGTCGTCCAGGTCGCGCAGCACCGCGTAGCCGTCGGCGGTGGCCGGGTGTTCACCGTAGCGGACGTCGTTGAAGACCCGCGCCGCCTCGGCCAGGGCGGCGCGGTGCTCGGGCAGCGCGGCGGTGGCCTCGGCGGCGAGCTCCGTGGCGGTGCGGCCGGCCCGGGGCACGATGACGGCCCGGTCCTCCAGCTCTCGGGAGACAGCGCGCAGCCGCTCACCGATGGCCTCCGCGTAGGCGCCCGCCGCGGCGTGCCGCTCGGCGAGCGCGCGGTGGTCGGCGGCCGAGAGCGGAGCGCCGGAGTCGACCACCGCGCCGCGCCGCCGGGAGCGCCGGGCCGGACGCAGGTACACCAGGAGTCCGGCGACGAGCAGCACGACGGCGGCGATCAGCGGTCCGAGGACCCACCAGCCCCCGGGCAGTGCGCCGCCGAGGCTGTCGACCAGTTCGGTCAGCCGGTCGACGACCCACGTGTAGATCCGCTCGACGAGGCTCGGTTCGGCCTGCCCGTAGACCGGGTCGGCCAGTTCCTCCCGGGCGAGCCGGGCGGCCTCCTCACGCCCGATCTCGGCGCCGGACGCCGGAAGCGGGGCCGGCGCGCCGGTCAAGCGGTGGTCCCGGGCGGCGGCGCGACCGGCGGTCCGTCGGTGCGGTAGACGTCGATGCCGACGGCCTCCCCGGCCGCCGCGGCGCCGCGCAGCTGGAGGTCGAACGCCTCGCGGCGCATGCGCAGGTCGATGTAGAGCAGGGTGGTGGCCCCGGCGATGAAGGGACTGGTGACGGCGCTCGACAGCACCGTTCCCACGTAGACGGCGGCGGCGTTGACGACCGGGACCCAGGCCGCGGTCTCGGCCACCACCAGGGTGACCGCGCTCACCAGCGAGAACGGGACGACCAGCAGCTGGGCGACCACGCTGGCGATGAGCTGGGCGAGCAGCAGGATGCCGAACAGCCGCCACCAGCTGCGCCGCACCAGCCGCCAGGAGCGCCCCATGGCGCGGAACGGCCCGACCCGCTCCAGGACCACGGCGGGCATGGCCATGGCCAGCTTGACGTAGACCCAGACGCCGAGGACCGCCACCAGCACCAGGCCGAGGAGGATCGATATCACGCCCGACACCGGTTCGACGGCGGTGAGTAGCAGCCCGCCGACCAGTACGGCGAAGAAGAGCAGGGTCCACAGCGTGGACAGCGCCACGGTGATGAGCCCGAGCCCGAGGACGGCCCCGATCCGGCCGCGCACCGTCCGGACCGCCTCGCCGAGGGTCACGCGCCGGCCGAGCACGGCGAAGCCGACCACCGCGGCCAGCAGCCCGCTGAGGATGGTGGTGGCGGCGAAGCTGACCAGCCCGCTGAGCGCCAGGCTGACCGACGTGGTGGTCGAGAAGGGGAAGAGCTCTTCGGGCGCGACAGTGGTCTGGCCGCTGACCTGCTCCTGGAGCGCGGTGAGGTCGCTGGTCAGCGATCCGTAGCCGAGCGCGGACGGGATGGCGGCGATGGCCATGACCACGAGGGACAGGCCGAGCGTCGCCCTGGGGTTGGCGCGGATGTAGCTGAAGGCGCCGTTGAAGATGTCGCCGACCGTGAGCGGCCGCAGCGGGACGGCGCCGGGACGCGGTGGGAGCGGCGGGCCGGCGTGCGGAGCGCCGTAGCCGCCGGGAGGCCCCCAGCCGCCGTGGTCCGGTGGGCCGCCGCCGGGGGGTCCCCAGCCGCCGTGCGCGGGCGGGCCGCCGGGAGGCCCGTACGGAGGCTGCGTGCCCGAGCCGCCAGGTGCGGCCCAGGACCCGGGCCGCTCCCCGGTGGGGCCGGGGTGGGGGGCCGCGCGCGGATCGTCCGGCTGGTCAGCGGGCCGCTGGTCCGCCGGTGGATGCGGTCGGCTCCCAGGGGCTCGCCAGAGCGGGCCGTCCTCCTGGGTCATCGATCCCTCCGATTCCGCTGCTGACCCCGTCTGGCGGGGCGTCCCGGGCGTGGCGTTACCCACGTTATGTGACTTCAACCTACTGCTGGACGAACCCCGCCGTAGCGCTTATTTGTCGCTTATCGCCCAGCCAATACTGTTCACTCTTTTTGTATGCTTTCGTTATCTGGCCACCGTGTCGCCCGCGGCCGGGCCGGGGCTCCCGCTCTGGACGCGGCGATGGGTCAGGCGGCAAGGTGTTCGGGGGATCGGGGCGGGTGACGTCCCACGGGGTCTACGCGGAGTCACCACCGTGCCCGCGACCATCAGGTCAACCAGCCGCGGTGCGGTGTGAATGATGGCAAGGTTAGGTGGCGGATGGTCGCTTCGGTGAGGGGACCCCGGCCGCAGGGTTCGAAGATGTGCCGCATGAGTGTCCGGAAAGGAGAAGGCGTTCGCGTCGCCGCCCCCCCGCGGGGCGCCACGAGCGCCGGTTAATCGATGAAGGGACGCGTACTGGTCGTCGACGACGACCTCGCTCTCGCCGAGATGTTGGGCATCGTCCTCCGAGGAGAGGGCTTCGAACCCTCGTTCGTCCACGACGGGGACAAGGCGCTGGAGGCATTCCGGGAGACCAAGCCCGACCTGGTGCTGCTCGACCTCATGCTTCCGGGCGCGGACGGCATCGACGTCTGCCGGCAGATCCGGGCCGAATCAGGGGTGCCGATCGTCATGCTCACCGCCAAGACTGACACGGTCGACGTGGTGCTCGGCCTGGAGTCCGGCGCCGACGACTACGTCGTCAAGCCGTTCAAGCCCAAGGAGCTGGTGGCCCGGGTGCGGGTGCGCCTGCGCCGCACGGAGGAGCCGGCCCCCGAGGTCCTCCAGATCGGGGACATCACGATCGACGTCGCCGGGCACTCCGTGCGCCGCGACGGCCAGCCCATCAGCCTCACCCCGCTGGAGTTCGACCTCCTGGTGGCGCTCGCCCGCAAACCGCGCCAGGTCTTCACCCGCGAGGTGCTCCTCGAACAGGTGTGGGGCTACCGCCACGCGGCCGACACCCGGCTGGTGAACGTGCACGTCCAGCGGCTGCGCGCCAAGATCGAGAAGGACCCGGAGCACCCGGAGGTGGTCGTCACCGTCCGCGGCGTCGGCTACAAGGCCGGCACGGCCTGACCGGGCCGGAGACGGCGTAGATGAACGGAACCGCCGGCGCGCAAGCGGCGCACCCGCCAGAGGGCGAGGTCGCCGCGCTGACGCGCTGGCAGTGGGTCGGCGGCCTGCTGCTGCGCGGCTACCTCGTCGCGCAGCGCGCCGCCCGGGCCCTGGTCCGCGGCGTGCACACGCGCTGGCGCAGGTCGCTGCAGCTGCGCGTGGTGACCAGCACCCTGGTGATCTCGGCGCTGGTCACCGCGGTGCTCGGGTTCTTCCTCATGCAGCAGGTCCGCACGGGCCTGCTGGACGCGAAGGAGAGCGCGGCGCTCAGCGACCACCACGCCGGCCTCACCTACGCGCTCAACGTCATGCAGGACAGCGACCAGTCCGACCGGGACCGGCAGCTGGACCAGATCACCGACGACCTGGGGGCGCGCAGCGGCGCCACCGGCCTGTACGAGGTGGTCATCCTGCCCACGGTGGGCGGCCTCACCGGCCGGGCCAGCGGGGACGTCTCCGAGGCCAGCGTGCCCGTGCAGCTCCGTGAGCAGGTGCAGAACTCCACGGACCTGGAGCGCCAGTACTACCGCTACACCGAGATCGTCCGCGGGCACAGCCGCGAGCCGGGGCTGGCGGTCGGCGCCCAGCTCTCCAGCGCCTTCGAGCTGTACTACCTGTTCCCGCTCGACCACGAGCAGGAGATGCTCGACCTCGTCCAGCAGACGCTGTTCCTGGTCGCCTCGGCGCTGATCATCCTGCTGGCGGCCATCGCCTACGTGGTCACCCGGCAGGTGGTGATCCCGGTGCGCCAGGCCGCCAGCTCCGCCGAACGGCTGTCCTCGGGCGACCTGTCGGAACGCATGCGGGTGCGGGGGGAGGACGACCTCGCCCGGCTCGCGGTGTCGTTCAACGACATGGCCGGCAGCCTGCAGGAGAAGATCCACGAGCTGGAGGAGCTGTCCAAGGTGCAGCGCCAGTTCGTCTCCGACGTGTCCCACGAGCTGCGCACCCCGCTGACCACCATCCGGATGGCCGGCGACCTGCTGTACGACGACCGCGACGACCTCGACCCCACGATGCGCCGCTCGGTGGAGCTGCTGCAGAGCCAGCTGGAGCGGTTCGAGGAACTGCTCGCCGACCTCCTGGAGATCAGCCGGCACGACGCCGGGGCGGCCACCCTCGCCGTGGAGTCGGTGGACATCCGCGACGCCGTCATGCGGGCGGTGGGCGATGCCGAGCAGATCGCCGAGCGGCGCGGGATCAAGGTGGTCCTGCGGCTCCCGGCGGAGCCGTGCGTCGCCGAGTTCGACGTGCGGCGCATCAACCGCATCCTGCGCAACCTCGTCGTCAACGCGATCGAGCACAGCGAGGGCAAGGACGTCATCGTCACCGCGGCCGGCGACCGCGACGCCGTGGCGGTCGCCGTGCGCGACTTCGGGGTCGGGCTGAAGGAGGGGGAGGAGCACCTGTGCTTCGACCGCTTCTGGCGGGCCGACCCCGCCCGGGCCCGCACCACCGGCGGGACGGGGCTGGGGCTGTCCATCGCCCGCGAGGACGCCCTGCTGCACGGCGGCTGGCTGCAGGCATGGGGCATGCCGGCCAAGGGCGCGCAGTTCCGGCTCTCGCTGCCGCGCAAGGCCGGCGCCGAACTGCGCGGCTCTCCGCTGCCACTGGCGCCGCCGGAGATGGCCATCGGCCGGGTCCGCCCCGCCTACCCGGCCGCCGCCACCGTCGAGCGGGCCCCCGGCTGGTCCGCCGCGCTCGGGGAGGACGCATGACCACCGCGACCCGCGCCCGCCGGCTGACGGCCCTGGGCGCAGCGGCCTCGACGACGTGCCTGCTCGCGGCGCTGTCGGCCTGCGCGACCGTGCCCACGGGCGGCCCCGTGGTGCAGAACGCGGGCGGCGACAACGCCGCCGAGCAGGACGGCACCTACGTCCGGCTGCTGCCGGCCGGCCCGCAGCCCGGCGTGGGCGAGATCGGCCTGATCCGCGGCTTCCTCAAGGACATGGGCAGCTTCGAGGAGAACCACCGGGCAGCCCGGCTGTACATGACCTCCGCGGAGCAGTCCGCCTGGTCGCCGGACGGCACCGTCCTCGTCTACGGCGAGCTCGACTCGGTCGGCCTGGACGTCACCACCGACGACACCGGCGAGCACGCCACGGTGCGCATGCGCACCCCGCGGGTCGCCACCATCGAGCCCAGCGGGCAGTACGTGCCGGCGGACAGCCGGGAGGTCGTCGACGTGACCTTCGAGCTGACCCGGGTCGACGGCGAGTGGCGCATCTCCGACCTGCCGAGCGAGCTCGTGCTCAGCCGCCGCGACGTCGACCGGGTGTTCCGCCCCCTGAACCTGTACTTCTTCAACCGGGACCTCAGCACGCTGGTGCCCGACCCGGTCTTCCTGCCGGCCAACACGAGCCAGCTGCCCACCCAGCTGGTGAAGATGCTCGTGAACGGTCCCACCGGGTGGCTGCGGCCCGCGGTGCGCTCGTCGTTCCCCGAGGGGACGTCGGTCGCCGCGGCGTTCGACTCCGGCAGGGTCACGGTGGAGCTGACCACCGACGCCGGGGCGGTGGAGGACCTCGCGTTCGGCATGGGCGCGCAGCTCGTGTGGACGCTCCGGCAGCTGCCCGAGGTGCAGGAGCTCGCGCTGCGGGTCAACGGTGAGGACGTCGAGATCCCCGGCGCCGAGGACGAGAACGTGCAGACCGGCAGCGGCGCGTGGGACTCGGTGAACCCCTCCGGTGTTTCCGAGGACGTCCGCGGCTACTTCATCCGGGACGGCCAGCTGTGGTCCCTGGACGGCGACCAGCAGGAGGCCCGCGCCGAGGGCGCCGCCGGGCGGGGCGACACCCCGCTGGAGGTCTACGCGGTGTCGCTGGCCGAGGACCGGGTCGCCGGTGTCGCGGCCGGCGGCAGTGCCGTCCGGGTCGCCGAGCTGGCCGAGGGCGGCGACTACCGCACCGTGCTGCACGACGGCGACTACAGCGCGGTGTCCTGGGACGGGTACGGCAACCTGTGGGTGGTGGAGGACACCTCCGCGGAGCGCGAGGAAGAGCCGGATCCCGACCCCGCCGGCTCGGCCGAGGACGACACCGAGCGCGGCAACGCCGCCGCGGACCCGGAGCCGAGTGCGGATCCCCGGCCCGGCACCCGCGTGTGGCTGGCGCCGGACGGCGCCGACCCCGTGGAGGTCGCCGCACCGGAGCTCGCCGGGCGGGAGGTCCTGCAGCTGCGCGCGTCGCGCGACGGCACCCGGGTCGCGGTGCTCACCCGCGAAGGCGAGGACTCCCGGGTCTGGGTGGGGCGCGTCGTCTACGGTGACGGCGGGGTGGCGGTGCAGGAGTTCATCCCGCTGGCGATGGACCTCGACCAGGTGGCCGACATCTCGTGGCGGGGCGCCGACCAGCTCGCGGTGCTCGGCCAGAAGGAGCGCGGCGCGCTCCAGGCCTACCTGGTGCCGCTGGACGGCAGTACCGAGTCCACCAGCGCCGGGGCCGCTCCGGGGGCCGACATGCGGACCGTCGCCGCGGCCCCGGGCGCGCCGCTGCTGTCCGGTGTCGAGAACGACAACGTCTGGCTGACCAACGACCGGCTCATGTGGCAGCGGGTGACGGACGGTACGAACCCGGTCTACCCGGGCTGAGGCCCGCCGGGGCGCCCGCCGCTCCGGCGGCACCCCCGTTCGGCCGCGCCCGGCCGTCCACAGCCGGGAGATTTCCGGTGGCGCGGCCCCGGGCACACCGCAGAGCCTGGGGTCATGCGACGACTCCCTTCCGCGCCCGCCGTCCGCCGCCGCGCCCTCCCCGTCCGCCGGGGGGCGGCCGCCGGACTTGCCGCCTGGCGCCGCCTCGCCGCCGCCACCGGGCTGGCCGAGCTGGTGGACCTGGCCATGGGCGAGCGGTGCGCGGCCTGCCACCGTCCGGGCGGCCCGGTGTGCGCCGCGTGCGCCGACCTGCTGGACCGGCGGCCGCGGCCCTGCCGGCCGCGTCCCGGCTGCCCGCCGGCGTGGGCCGGCGGACCGCACGCGGGGCGCGACCGCGCGGTGCTCATCGCCTACAAGGAGCACGGCCGGCGGGCGCTCGCGGGCCCGCTGGGCCGACGGCTGGCCCGGGTGGCCGCCGCGGGCGGCCACGCCGTGCCGGGCACCGTTTTCGTGCCGGTTCCGGCAAGCCCCACCGCGCTGCGCCGGCGCGGCGGGGATCCGCTGCGGCTCCTCGTGTCGGTGATGGCCGCGGAGCTCGCCGGGCGCGGCTCGCCGCCGCCGGTGGTGCCGGCCCTGCGCCACGTCCGCCCGGTGGCCGACCAGTCCCGCCTCGGCGCCGCGTCGCGCCGGGCCAACCTGGCCGGCGCCCTCGCGGTGCGTCCCGGCGCCGCTGCGCTGCTGGCCGGGCGGCGGGTGGTCATCGTCGACGACGTCCTCACCACGGGCGCGACCCTGGCCGAGGCGGCCCGCGCGCTGCGCGGGAGCGGGGTCCGGCCGCGGGGAGCGGTGCTGCTCGCGGAGCGCGGGTGAGCGCGCGGACGGGCGGGAGGTGCTCCCGGCCCGCGCGGAGCCGGGGAGCGTCAAGAAGCCTTTACCTGGTGCCCGGTTTGCGGCGTTTGGCGTGGTTTGCGGGTGCCGTGCGATGCCCCATCGGCCGGGTCCGTCGAAATTGCCACCTGACATCTGGTGAATCTCGGGCTAGCGTTCCAGACATGGCACCCGTCCGGGTCCGTGGTTGCGTCGGGCACGACGCCGTCCGCAGGGCGGCGTCCGTTCGGCAAGCCGATGCCAGCCGCAGGCGAAACGGCCCACGTAAGGCGACTTTTCGTCGACCGATCACGGTGCGGCTTAGAGGTAAGTCCTGCCTCGCCGGAGGTCCCGATGTCCTCCGGAACCGGGAGAAGGGCAGTAGTGGCGCTCAAGCGCCGCGAACTCCTCAGCAGGCGGATGTGGGGACGAAGACCAGGTCGGCCGGACGGGTGACATGCCTCTCTTCACATGCCCGGGGCAGCGGCCCCGGGCATTCCCCGAGCCGCGCGCGGCGCGCCCGGTCCAGGGCCGGTGAGCAGATCGGCGGCCGGACCGGCCGGCCGCCGAGCGCCGGGTCCGCGCTGAGAAACGCGGGCCGCGTGATCAAAGCCGTACGTGAGTACCGGAGTCCCGTGGGTATACCTACGGCTCCCAGGCAGTGGCCGCCGAACCCTCCGGGCACCGAAGGCGTTCGGACACACCCTGGCACTGGCTGTCGCCATCGGTGACGGCGGAGAGGAGGACGGCCACCTACGCCCTCCGCACGGGCCGCGAGGGCAACGTCACAACACGGAGCCGGCGTGCCGCCGCAGCGCGGCAGCCAGGCGACGAAGGGGGTCAAGTGGACATCATCGTCAAGGGTCGACGCACCGCAGTCAGCGAGAAGTTCCGACAGCACGTCGCGACCAAGCTGACCAAGCTCGCGAAATGGGAGCACAAGGGCATGAGCGTCGATGTGGAGGTGTCCAAGGAACGCAACCCGAAACTCGCCGACCAGCGCGAGCGGGTTGAACTCACGATCCACTCCAGCGGCCCCGTGATCCGGGGCGAGGCGTCCGCCGACGACCGCTACACCGCACTGGACCTCGCCATGACCCGGGTCGAGGCCCGGCTGCGCAAGCTCGCGGACCGCCGCAAGGTGCACAAAGGCAGCAACCGCGCCCCCGTCTCGGTCGCGGCCGCGACCGCCGAACTGGCCGGCGCGGCCCCGCAGCCGGTCCCCACCGCGGTGCCGACCGAGCCCGCGCCCGAACCCGCGCGCGCACCGGCGCCCGCTCCGCGCCGGCCGGCCCGGGCCGCCGACGCCGCGCCGGACGAGGAGTTGATCGAGCTCGACACCCAGGGCGAGGTCCCGGTAATCGTCCGCGAGAAATTCCACTACGCCAAACCCATGACCATTGACCAGGCGCTGATGGAAATGGAACTCGTCGGGCACGATTTCTACCTGTTCCGGGACGAGGAGCGCGACGCCCCCAGCGTCGTCTACCGCCGCAAGGGCTTCAACTACGGGGTTCTGCGCCTGATGGAATAAAGTGACACCCAGCTGATCCGGGCGTCCGGCCCGCGACCGTCCGCGTTCCGCCGGCGGTCGCGGGCCGCGCGATGCGGTGCGGCACCCTCCAAGTTCTCGGCGAATTCCACCCGAACATCAGTGGAAAAGACGCCTGCTGCGCGTGTTGCGGCTGGTCGATGACTCGCCGGACATGCGCGATCCCCCGCGTCGCCGGCGCCGCGTGGGAGGAAGGGACACGAGTCGTGAGCGGGACGCCCCCCACCCGTCGCGAGCCCATCAGGGTCCTCGTCGTGGACGATCACGCGTTCTTCCGGCGCGGGCTGGTCTCCGTCCTCGCGGAGGAGGCCGACATCGACGTCGTGGGCGAGGCCGGCGACGGCGAGCAGCGCCGCTCTCGCCCGGAAGGACAAGGGGCGCTCCCAGCAGGTCCCGGCGCCGCGGCTCACCGACCGCGAGCTGGAGGTGCTCCGGCTGGTGGCGCGCGGCCTGAACAACCGGGACATCGGTCAGAAGCTGTACATCTCCGAGAACACCGTGAAGAACCACGTCCGCAACATCCTGGAGAAGCTCCAGCTGCACTCGCGGATGGAGGCCGTGGTCTACGCGGTCCGGGAGAAGATCCTCGACGTCGACTGACCGGGCCGGCCGCCGGGTCTCAGGGCCCGCCCCACAGCTCGCGGTCCCGCCGCTTGATCCTGTGCAGGGGGGTCGAGTGCGGCTCCTCGTCCTCGTAGCGCGGGTCGTCCAGCACCACGTCGGTGAAGATGTCGGCCGCGAGGCAGACCAGGCCGCCGAGCGCCATCGCGGCCACGCCCGCGCCGAGCAGCCACCAGTTGGGGCCGAGCACGAGCGAGAGGGCGGCCAGGACGAACCCGACGACGATCAGCACCACCGCCACCCAGGACCCGGGACGGCCGCGGTGGCTGTTGGTCGGCGCCCACATGCCCCCCTCCGTCACGTAGCCGCGGATGTAGCGCGTTCCGTGTCTGCTGTAGGCCATGGTCGCCGTCCTCCTGGGCCGACGGAATCGCCATTCGTCTCTTCACGAGGGATAACCCGCACCGAAGCCACTAAACGCAGGCGGATCCCGACCCGGCCGCGGCGCGACATACATGTGGGCCCTCTGAGGCAATAGGCTCGCCTACGATGGAACGCTGGGGGTAACCGGACCGTCCCGCCTCCGGACGCGGGCAACGATCTGCGAGGAGCGGATAGGAAGTGCCAGGCATACTCGACAAGGTCCTTCGCGCGGGCGAAGGCAAGATCCTGCGCAAACTGAAGAAGCTGAAGGACCAGATCAACTCGATCGAGGATGATTTCGTCGATCTGAGCGACACCGAGCTGCGGGAGCTCACCGAGGAGTTCCGGCAGCGCCACAAGGACGGCGAGTCGCTGGACGATCTGCTCCCCGAGGCGTTCGCCACGGTGCGGGAGGCGGCCAAGCGCACGTTGGGCCAGCGGCACTTCGATGTCCAGCTCATGGGCGGGGCGGCGCTGCACCTCGGCAACATCGCCGAGATGAAGACCGGTGAGGGCAAGACCCTCACCTCGACGCTCGCCGTCTACCTCAACGCGCTGGCCGGCCGCGGCGTGCACGTCGTCACGGTCAACGACTACCTCGCCCGCCGCGACGCCGAGAGCATGGGGCGCATCTACCAGTTCCTCGGCCTCGAGGTCGGCGTCATCGTGCCGGAGATGAGCCAGGCCGACCGCCGCAAGGCCTACGCCGCCGACATCACCTACGGCACCAATAACGAGTTCGGCTTCGACTACCTGCGCGACAACATGGCGCTGTCGATCGAGGACTGCGTCCAGCGCGAGCACTACTTCGCCATCGTGGACGAGGTGGACTCCATCCTCATCGACGAGGCGCGGACCCCGCTGATCATCAGCGGCCCGGCCGAGCAGAACTCCCGCTGGTACGCCGAGTTCGCCAAGATCGCCCCGCGGCTGCGGCGCGACGTCGACTACGAGGTCGACGAGAAGAAGCGCACCGTCGGCATCACCGAGTCGGGTGTGGAGAAGGTCGAGGACTGGCTCGGCATCGAGAACCTCTACGAGTCGGTCAACACCCCCCTGATCAGCTTCCTGAACAACTCGCTGAAGGCCAAGGAGCTGTACCGGCGCGACAAGGAGTACATCGTCAAGGACGGTGAGGTCCTCATCGTCGACGAGTTCACCGGGCGCGTGCTGCGCGGCCGCCGGTACAACGAGGGCATGCACCAGGCCATCGAGGCCAAGGAGAAGGTGCGGATCAAGGACGAGAACCAGACACTCGCCAAGGTCACCCTGCAGAACTACTTCCGGCTGTACGAGAAGCTGGCCGGCATGACCGGTACCGCCTCCACCGAGGCGGCCGAGTTCAACCAGACGTACAACATCGGCGTCGTGCCGATCCCGACGAACAAGCCGATGGTCCGCTCCGACGAGCGGGACGTGGTGTACAAGTCGGAGGAGTCGAAGTTCGCGGCGGTCGTCGACGACATCGCCGAGTGCTACGAGAACGGCCAGCCGGTGCTCGTCGGCACGACCAGCGTCGAGAAGTCGGAGCTGCTGTCCAAGCTGCTGAAGCGGCGGGGCGTGGCCCACGAGGTGCTGAACGCGAAGAACCACGCGCGCGAGGCCGCCATCGTCGCCCGCGCCGGCAAGCTCAAGGCCGTGACCGTGGCCACCAACATGGCGGGCCGCGGTACCGACATCATGCTCGGCGGCAACCCGGACTTCATCGCCGACGAGGAGCTGCAGGCGCGCGGGCTCTCCCCGCTGGAGACCCCGGAGGAGTACGAGGAGGCCTGGCCCGAGGCGCTGGAGAAGGCCCGCAAGGAGGTCGAGAGCGAGCACGAGCAGGTCGTCGAGGCCGGCGGACTCTACGTGCTCGGCACCGAGCGCCACGAGTCGCGGCGCATCGACAACCAGCTCCGCGGACGCTCCGGCCGCCAGGGCGACCCCGGCCGGTCCCGGTTCTACCTGTCGCTGCAGGACGACCTGATGCGGCTGTTCAACAGCGCGCGGGTCGAGATCATCATGGACCGGCTGAACATCCCGGACGACCAGCCCATCGAGTCGGGCGTGGTGAGCAAGGCGATCCAGTCGGCCCAGGGGCAGGTCGAGCAGCAGAACTTCGAGATCCGCAAGAACGTCCTCAAGTACGACGAGGTCCTGAACCGGCAGCGCAAGGTCGTCTACGCCGAGCGCCGCAAGGTCCTGGAGGGCGCGGACCTCAAGGAGCAGGTCCAGTCGATGATCGACGACGTGCTCCAGGGCTACGTCCGCGTGGCCACCGCCGAGGGCGACCCGGAGGACTGGGACCTCGACCGCCTGTGGAAGGCGTTCAAGCAGGTCTACCCGGTCAGCTTCACCTCCGACGACCTCATCGAGGAGCACGGCGGCGAGCTGGGCACGCTCACCCCCGACATCATCATCCAGCGGGTGAGCGAGGACGCCCAGGAGGCCTACGAGCGCCGTGAGGAGGAGCTCGGCGCCGACACGATGCGCGAGGTCGAGCGCCGCGTCATCCTCCAGGTCATGGACCGCAAGTGGCGTGAGCACCTGTACGAGATGGACTACCTCCAGGAGGGCATCGGCCTGCGGGCCATGGCGCAGCGCAACCCGCTGATCGAGTACCAGCGCGAGGGCTACGACATGTTCCAGGAGATGCTGGAGGGCATCAAGGAGGAGTCGGTCGGCTTCCTCTTCAACGTCGAGGTGCAGGTCCGCTCGCGTCCGCAGGCCGAGGCCGGGGCGCTGACGGCGTCCAGTGCCGCGGCCACCGCCGCGGCGGTGCCGGTGCAGCCCGCGGCGGCCGAGGAGGGCGCCGCCGAGCCCGAGGCGGCCGCGGCCGCGGCGGACGAGGAGGAGGCCGTGCCGGCCGGGCCCGTCGAGGCGCCGGAGCGCCGGCCCGACGTCGTCGTGCCCGGGTTCGGCGCCGGGCGGCCCAGCCACCTGCAGTACTCGGCGCCCGCCGAGGACGGCACGGTGGAGCGGCACAGCGAGTCCGCCGACGACGAGTACGGCGACGTGCCGCGCAACGCGCCCTGCCCGTGCGGCTCGGGCAAGAAGTTCAAGAAGTGCCACGGGGACCCGGCGAACCGCTAGTCACCCGCACACCGAGGGGCCCCGCACGCGCGGGGCCCCTCGGTCCGTGTCCGGGGCCGCCCGGTCCGCGTCGGCCCGGCAGGTGCCGGCCGGCGCGGACCGGCGGTCAGGTCCGGGTGGCGCCGCCCTCCGGATCGGGGCCGGCGGCGCCGTCGGCCGGGCCCGCCGCTCCGGCAGCGCCGGCAGCGCCGGAGCCCGCCTCGGCCGGGGCCGCCTCCTCGGGCTCGCGGCCCGGGGTCGGGAGGTTCAGCCGGGTGATCAGCAGGTAGAAGACCGCGTAGTACACGGCGAAGTACACGACGCCCAGCAGGAGGACCAGCCACAGGCCGGTGGTGTTCTCCTTGGTCGAGTTGAGCAGCAGGTCGATCAGTCCGGCCGAGAACCCGAAGCCCAGGTGCGCGTCGAGGGCGTTCAGCACCGCCATGGAGATACCGGTCAGCACCACGTGCACCGCGAACAGCACCGGGGCGATGAAGATGAACGCGTACTCGATGGGCTCGGTGATACCGGTGACGAACGCCGTGAGCGCACCGGAGATCATGATGCCCCCCACCACCGTCCGCTGGCCCGGGCGCGCCGCCCGCCACATGGCGAGGGCGGCGGCCGGCAGGCCGAACATCAGCACCGGGAAGAACCCGGACAGGAAGCCGCCGGCGGTCGGGTCACCGGCCAGGTAGCGGTTGATCTCCCCGTGCACCACACCGTTGGGTCCCTCGTAGGACCCGAACACGAACCAGATCGCCGAGTTGACGATGTGGTGCAGGCCGAACGGCAGCAGCAGCCGGTTCACCATGCCGTAGACGCCCGCGCCGACCGCGCCGGAGCCGATGATCCAGGTGCCCAGGCCGTCGATCCACGAACCGACCGTCGGCCACACGAAGCCGAGGACCACCCCGAGCAGCAGCCCAGCCAGCGCCGTGATGATCGGCACGAACCGCCGGCCGCCGAAGAAGCCCAGCCAGGTGGGCAGCTTCGTCCGGTAGTAGCGCTGCCAGAGCAGCGCCGCCACCAGGCCCATGAGGATGCCGCCCAGCACGTCCGTGGGGTTCTTGGCGCCCCAGTTCACCACCGGGCCGTCGACCGTTTCGAGCGTCACCCGCGCGCCGATCCCGCCGCCCAGGTCGAAGAAGATCGCCTTCGTCACGCGGTCGAAGACGAGGTAGCCGACCAGCGCGGCCAGGGCGGTCGAGCCGTCGGCGCGCCGCGCGAACCCGATGGCGACGCCGATCGCGAACAGCAGCGGCATGTTCTCGAAGAGCGCGTTGCCGGCCTGCCCGACGACGTCGGAGACCGGAACCAGCCACGACATCCCGGGCCAGCCGGCCGCGCCGTCCGCGCCCAGCAGGTCCGGCTGGCCGAGCCGCAGCAGGATCGCCGCCGCCGGCAGCACGGCGATCGGCATCATGAGGCTGCGGCCGACGCGTTGCAGCACCGCCAGCAGCGAGGTGGAGCGTGCGGGGGATGGGCCGTTCTCGACGGCCGTTGAGGGATTCACCGTGAGTCCTCCCGAGGATGTGCCACCTGGCGGTGGCTGGTGGGTGTTCGGGGCGGGACCGCGGAATCGGCGGCGCCGGAGGCGTGGACGGCGGGATGGTGAGCGGGGGCCGTCAGCCGGTTCCGCGGTAGAGCGGGTCCAGGGTGGAGCGCAGTTGGTAGCGGTCGGCGCGGTAGGTGGAGATGGCGACCTCGACGCACACCCCGGCCGCGAAGCTGCGCCGCTGCAGCAGCAGGACGGCGCTGCCGGCCGGCAGGCCGAGCAGCCGGGCGTCGGCCGGATCGCACACCCCGGCCTCGATCGTCTGCTCGCCCGAGTCGAGCAGCACGCCGTACTCCTCCTCCAGCAGCCGGTACAGCGACCGGCCGGCCAGGCGCTGGTCGGCCAGACCCGGAGCGACCGCGAGGGGGATGTTGGAGCGCTCGACGGCCATGGGTTCGCCGTCGGCGGTGCGCAGCCGCTCGATGTGGTGGACCGGCGCTCCCGGCCGGATGGCGAGCAGGCGGGCCAGGTGGCCGCTCGCCGGGTCGATCCGGCGGGCGAGGTCGCGCGACCCGGGCTCGAAGCCACGCGCGCGCATGTCCTCCGTGAACGAGGCCAGCCGCAGCGACATCTCGATCTTCGGCCGGGCGACGAAGGTGCCCTTCCCCGGGACGCGGTACAGCTTGCCCTCCGCCACCAGGTGGTCGATCGTCTGCCGGACGGTCATCCGGGACAGTCCGTATCGGGCGCCGAGCTCCCGCTCGGAGGGGATGGCGTCGTCGACCGCGAGCCCGGACTCCTCGATCCAGTCGAGGAGGATCTCCCGCAGCTGGGAGTACTTGGGGATGGGGCTGGCGGGATCGATCGTCATGGAGGGCGCCTGTTCGATTTCGGACGTGTCGGATAGGGTGCCACTGGTATAGGCCGGACTAGACCACGCCGGCTCCCCCCGTGTCAATGCCCCGGCCGGCCGGACCATCCGGCGTCCGGGAGGGCCACCGTGCCGGCACGCGGCGGAGTCGGCCGCCGACGCTACCAGCGACCGGAAGGGGCCGGAATGACCAGCAGACCGAGCGTGATGAGCCAGGAGATCGCCGAGCAGCCGGCGGCGATCCACGCCACCCTGGAGGAACTGCTGCCGCGGTCGGCCGAGATCGCGGCGCTGGCGCGGACCACCCGCCAGGTGCTGTTCATCGCGCGCGGGTCCTCTGACAACGCCGCGGTCTACGGCGGCTACCTGGTGCAGGCGCACGCGGCCCGGCTGGCCACGCTGGCCTCCCCGTCCGTCGCCACGTCCTACGGAGCGCGGCTCGACCTCTCCGGGGTGCTGGCGGTCGCCCTCTCGCAGTCCGGCCGCACCGAGGAGATCGTCGCGACCATGCGGTGGGCGGCCGAGTGCGGCGCCCGCACGATCGGCATCACCAACGAGGCGGACTCCCCGGTGGCCCGGCTCGCCGACCTCGCCCTGGTGACCCGGGCCGGCGACGAGGTGGCGGTCCCCGCCACCAAGACCTACACCACCCAGCTCGCGGCCCTCGCCGTGCTGGCGCTCGCGCTCGGCGCCCCACTGGACGCCGGCGAGCTGCGCGAGGTCCCCGCGGCCATCGAGCGGCTGCTGGCCCGGCCGGAGGACCGGCTGGACGCCATCGTGGAGCGCCTGGTCGGGGTGCACGGCGCGGTCGTCTCCGGCCGCGGGCTGGCGTTCTCCACCGCCCTCGAGGCGGCGCTCAAGCTCAAGGAGGCGTGCTACCTGCACGCCATGGGGCTGTCCTACGCCGACCTGCTGCACGGCCCCATCGCGGTCGTCGACGCCGCCACGCCCGCGCTGCTGGTCGCCGCCGACTCCGGGCCCACGCTCTCCGGCACGGTCGCGCTCGCCGAACGCGTGGCCGCGGCGGGCGCCCCCGTCTACGGGATCGGCGGCGGTGCGGCGCTGGCCGGCGCCTGCGACCTCGCGGTTCCCGGCCCCGACCTGCCGGAATGGCTCGCCCCGCTCGGCCTGATCGTGCCGGCCCAGCAGCTCACCGAACGCCTCGCCCGCGGCCTCGGCCACGACCCCGACCGGCCGCGGGGGCTCGGTAAGGTCACCCAGACGTCCTGACCCCTCCGCTGTCCGGCCGCGCCGCCCGCCCCCAAACGGGGGGAGGCGGCGCGGCCGGCGGAGTGATCCAGATTAAGCTCAGCTGTGATCGGCATCGCGCGGAGGCGGGCGGACAGGCCCGCCCCGGCCCCGACCTGGAGGTAGTAGATGGCAGACAAAGCGGCCGCGATCGTGGCGGGGCTGGGCGGCGCGGCCAACATCACGGAGATCGAGCCGTGCATCACCCGGCTGCGTACCGAGGTCGTCGACCCCAGCCGCGTCGACCAGGCCGCGCTCAAGGCGGCCGGGGCGCACGGGGTGCTCGTCTCCGGGACGGTGGTGCAGGTCGTGGTGGGCCCCGAGGCCGACGCGCTCAGCGACGACATCGCCGATCTGCTCGACTGACTGACCCGGCCCCGGAACCACCGGCGCCCCGCGCGGTCGGCGCGCCGCCCCGCACCGCCGCGGTGCCCGCCGCCGGCCCGCGCCGCCTCCCCCCGGTTCCCGCCAGCGAAAGGAGCAGGTCCGTGCTCTCCGTTCTCTCCCCCGTAGCCGGCACGGCGGTGGGACTCGCCGAGGTGCCCGATCCCGTCTTCGCCCAGGCCATGGTCGGTCCCGGCACCGCCGTCCGCCCCCATCCGGGGCCGCAGGACGCGGTGTCGCCCGTCGACGGCCGGCTGGTCAAGCTGCACGCGCACGCGTTCGTGGTGGTCGGCGAGGGCGGGCGGGGCGTGCTCGTCCACCTCGGTATCGACACCGTGAAGCTCGCGGGCGCCGGCTTCGAACGCCTCGTGGACGAGCAGGCGGAGGTGGCCGCCGGGCAGCCGCTCATCCGATGGGATCCCGCCGACGTCGCCGCGCGCGGGCTGTCCTCCATCGTCCCGGTGGTCGCGCTGGACGCCGAGGGCGACGTGATCTCCCGCGCCGTCAGCGGCGCGGTCGAGCGCGGCACGCCGCTGTTCCGCTGGGCCTGACAAGGAGACGACGCCAGATGACCGACCTGACCGGCACGGACGGGTCCGCGGCGCCGCGGGCCGCCCTCTTCGACCTCGACGGGACGCTCATCAACAGCGAACCGCGCAGCCTCGCCACCTGGGCCAGGCTGCTCGACGCGCACAACGTGCCCTACGACGACGAGCTGCTGCACCGCTTCATGGGCCGCCGCGGCCAGGACGTCTTCGCCGAGTACCCCGACCTCATCCCGGACATCACGCTGGACGTCATCATCGCGGAACTGCGCGTCTACGGTGCCGACCCCGGCCTCCCGCCGGTCGAGCACCTGCCGGAGTCGGTGAAGTTCCTGCAGCGGCTGCACGCCGCGGAGGTCCCCTTCGGGCTGGTCACCTCGGCCGGGCTCGCCTGGGCCGAGACGGCGCTCACCGAGCTCGGCGTGCGCGAGCTGTTCGGCCCGCTCGTCACCGCCGGCGACGTCACCGAGGGCAAGCCCGACCCCCAGGGGTACCTGCGCGGTGCCGAACTGCTCGGCCACGACCCGGAGCACATCGTGGTGTTCGAGGACACCCCCGCCGGCATCGAGGCCGGTCGCCGCGCCGGCATGCGCGTCATCGGCATCACCACCACCCATCCCCCGGCCACGCTGAGCCGCGCCCACCGCGTGGTCGAGCACCTGACCGAGGTCGACTGGCCGGACGTGCTGCCCTGATGCCGACCGCCGGACCCACCGCCCCGACCCGCCGCCGAGGAGCACCGTGCCCGAGCGCCGCCTGACCGTCCGGACCGAAGTCGGGCTGCACGCCCGGCCCGCCGCGCTGTTCGTGCGCGAGGCGAGCGCGCACGCCGGCGACGTGACCGTCGCCAAGGGGGACGGCGCGCCGGTGTCCGCCAAAAGCATCCTGGCCGTTATGGGGCTGGGCGTCCGCCAGGGCGACGAGATCGTCGTCGCGGCGGACGGAGAGCAGGCCGAGTCGGTGCTCGACGCCCTCGCGGCGATCGTCGACGGGGCCTGACCGAACGACCAGACCACCGGGCCGCTCGGTCCGGCGAAGCGAAGGAGGACCACTTGTCGGAGACGCTGACCGGTGTCGGGGTGAGCGCCGGCGTCGGCTACGGGCGGACGTTGCGGCTGACCCGATCTGTGCCGGAGCCGCCCGCCGGCTCCCGGCACGACGGCGACGTCGCGGCCGAGACCCGGCGGGCGATGGCGGCGGTCGAGGAGACCGCCGTCGACCTCACCGAGCGCGGCGAGCGCGCCGGCGGTGAGGCCAAGGACGTGCTCACCGCCCAGGCGCTGATGGCCCGCGACCCCGCACTGGCCGGCGACGTGGAGCGCCGCATCGCCGAGGGCACCGCGGCGGCCCGGGCGGTGTTCGACGCCTTCACCCAGTACCGCGACATGCTCGCCAACGCCGGTGCCTACCTGGCCGCCCGAGTCGCCGACCTCGACGACGTGCGGGACCGCATCGTCGCCCGCCTCCTCGGCGTCCCGCTGCCCGGCATCCCCGAGTCCGGGGACCCCTTCGTGCTGCTGGCCCAGGACCTCGCGCCGGCGGACACCGCGCTGCTCGACCCCGAGCGGGTGCTGGCCTTCGTCACCCGCGAGGGCGGCCCCACCAGCCACACCGCGATCCTGGCGCGTGCCCTCGGTCTGCCCGCCGTGGTCGCCTGCGAGGGCTCCGAGAAGATCGCCGACGGCGCGCAGGTGCTGGTCGACGGCGCGACCGGCGAGGTGGTGGTCGCTCCCGAGCCCGACGTGGTCGAGCGGGCCGAGGCCCGCGCCGCCGCCCGCGCCAGCGCGGCGAGACGCAGCCGCGGTCCGGGCCGGACCGCCGACGGCCACCATGTGCCGCTGCTCGCCAACGTCGGCGGCCCCAAGGACCTGCCGGCCGCCCTGGAGAACGGCGCGGAGGGGGTCGGGCTGTACCGCACCGAGTTCCTCTTCCTGGACCGCGCCGACGCTCCCACCCACGAGGAGCAGGTGGCCGCCTACCGCGCCGTGCTGGAGGCGTTCCCGGGCGCCAAGGTCGTCGTGCGCACCCTGGACGCGGGCGCTGACAAGCCGCTCGCGTTCCTGCCCGCCCCGGCGGAGGAGCCCAACCCGGCCCTCGGCGAGCGCGGGCTGCGCATGATGCGCCTGTTCCCGGACATGCTGGACGCCCAGCTCGCCGCTCTGGCCGAGGCGCACCGGGACACCGAGGCCGACCTCCAGGTCATGGCGCCCATGGTGACCGACGTCGAGGACACCGAGTGGTTCGCCGCCACCGCCGCGCGGGCGGGCATCGAGCAGGCCGGGATCATGGTGGAGGTGCCCGCGGCGGCCCTGCGCGCCGCCCACCTGGCGGAGTCGGCGGCCTTCTTCAGCATCGGGACGAACGACCTCACGCAGTACGCCTGCGCCGCGGACCGCGAGATCGGCACGCTCAGCAGGTTCCAGGACCCCTGGCAGCCGGGCGTGGTGGAGCTGGTGGCCCTCACCGCCGCCGCTGCCGAGGGCGCCGGCCGCCCCTGCGGGGTGTGCGGCGAGGCCGCCGCCGACCCGGCGCTGGCCTGTGTGCTCGTGGGACTCGGCGTGAGCACGCTGTCGATGGGCGCCGCGGCGCTGCCGATGGTGCGCGCGGCCCTCGCCGCGCACACCCTGGAGCAGTGCCAGGCGGCGGCCACCGCGGTCCGCGCCGCCCGCACCGCGGACGACGCGCGCCGCGCCGCCCGGGACGCGCTGCCCGGCCTGGCCGACCTCGGGCTGTGACGGGGCGCGGCGGGGGCGGGCCGCGGCACGCGCCCCCGCCGCGCGCGGGCCGTTAGGGTGGTGGCGGAACGTGAGCCGTCCGTTCCGCCACCACACCTCCACCCGGAAGATCCTCGTGCGCATGTCCCTTCTCCGTTTCCTGGCCCCACTGGGCGCCGGTCTGCTGCTGCTGTCCACCGCCTGCGGGGGAGCCGGCGGCGACCAGGCCGGACCGCGTACGCCGCGGCCGGAGACCTCCGATCCCGCGGAGGGCGCCGCCGTCCTGCTCGCCGACATGAGCGTGGAGGAGAAGGTCGGCCAGCTCCTCGTCCTCACCGCGGCGGGGACCACCGCGGAGGAGAACACCGACCTGGTCAGCGAGTACCACCCCGGCGGCTTCATCTACTTCCCGGAGAACCTCACCGGCGTCGAGCAGATCGTGTCCCTGTCCAACGGGCTGCAGGAGCACGCCGCGGCCGACTCCGGCATCCCGCTCTTCCTCGGCGTGGACCAGGAGCAGGGGCTCGTCTCCCGGCTCCCCGTGGGTGCGCGGTTCCCCGACGCGATGGCCGTGGGCGCCACGCGCGACCCCGAGGCCGCCGCCACCCTCGCCAGCACCACGGCCGCCGAACTCGCCGCGCTCGGCATCAACCTCGACTACGCGCCGGACGCCGACGTCAACGTCAACCCCGACAACCCCGTGATCGGCATCCGCTCCTTCGGCTCCGACCCCGAACTGGTCGGGCAGATGGCCGGCGCCGAGGCCGCCGCGTTCGCCGAGGGCGGGGTCGTGCCGGTCGTCAAGCACTTCCCCGGCCACGGCGACACCGCCGTCGACAGCCACACCGGCCTGCCCACCATCACCAAGTCCCGCGAGGAGTGGGAGCGCGTCGACCTGCCGCCGTTCCGGGCCGCGGTGGACGCCGGCGTCGACATGATCATGACGGCGCACGTCTTCATGCCCGAACTCGACGACTCCGGTGAGCCCTCCACGCTCTCGGAGAACGTGATCACCGGCATCCTGCGCGACGAACTCGGCTACGACGGCGTGGTCACCACCGACGCCCTCAACATGGAGGGCGTCCGGCAGACCCACGACGACGGTGAGATCGCGGTGCGCGCCGTTCTCGCGGGCGCTGACCAGCTGCTCATGCCGCCGGAGCCCCGGACCGCCTTCGACGCGGTGCTGGCGGCCGTGCGGGAGGGCCGGATCACCGAGGAGCGGCTGGACGAGTCGGTGCGGCGCGTGCTCGAACTCAAGCTCCGGCGCGGCCTCTTCGACGCCGCACCGGCCGATCCGGACCGCGCCGCGGACGTGGTCGGCGCCGCCGGCCACGTGGCGGCGGCCCAGCGGGTCGCCGACGCCTCGGTGACGCTGCTCCGCAACGAGGGCGGCGTCCTGCCGCTCCGCGAGGGCGCGGCGGTCCGGGTGACCGGTTCCGGGGCCGAGGAGATCGGTGCCGCGCTGCGGGATCTCGGGTACCGGACCACCGACTCGGCGGATGCCGCCGACGTGGTCGTCGTGGGGACCAACGGCGCGCGCGGCGACGCCGAGCAGCGGGCGCTGGTGACCGGTGCCCAGGCCGGCGACGCCCCGGTCGTGGTCGTCGCCCAGGGCACCCCGTACGACATCGCGGCCCTGCCGGGCCTGGACGGCTACCTGGCGACCTATTCGTCCGTGGACGCCTCGCGAACGGCCGCCGCCCGGGTCCTCGCGGGCGAGGTGAACCCCTCGGGCCAGCTGCCGGTGGACATCCCGGGGACGGACCTGTCGTTCGGGGACGGGCTGGGGTACTGAGCCGGACGCGGGACGGGCACGGGCCGGGGAGACCGTAGGGACGCTCACCCGGACCCGGGCAGTCCACCGCCTGGCCCGCCGATGCGCACGCCACGGGCCGGAGGCGATGAGCCAGTCGGGAACCAACTGGACCGGGAACGGGAGGTCGGTAGTGAACAGGTCCGGTCCGGAGACCTGCCGGACCTCCTCGTAGCCGCCGTCCCGCAACCGGTGTTCGAGGATCGCGGGCTTGTCCAGCGAAGGACGACTGATCAGCCAGTACGCCGGGATACCGAATTCCGCGTACTCCCACTGTTCGCTGCTGGCTGAACACCCAGGTCGCGATGGGCGGAGGCTTCTCGCGTGCGGCCGACCTGGAATGCCAGATCGCCACGCGAGGTCGCCGCAGCCGTCGCAGACCATACGAGCGCGGGCGTGTCGCGGAGTCGTCCGCCGACCGGGGGCGAACTGTGAGGATTCGATCTCCCGCCGACGGGGAAGGCTCTCGGGCCCACGGTGGTCCGGGCGCCGTCGGGGTGCGGGGCCTCCCGCGAAGGGTCCCCCGGAGCGGATGGAGGCGATTCCGTGTCTGTGCCGTCAATGCCGTGTCGAGGCGTCATCACCGACTGGGGCGGCGTCCTGACCTCGCCGTTGCTGGAGACCATCGACGCCTGGCTGGAAGCCGACCGCATCGACCACGAGCGGTACCGCACGGTGATGCACACCTGGGTCAACGGCGCCTACGGCCCGGGTGCGGCCCTGGCCAACCCCATCCACGCCCTCGAACGCGGTGAGGTCGAGCCCAGCGACTTCGAGCGCCGGCTCGCAGCCGAGCTCCGCCTGGTCGACGGCGGAGCGGTCCCCCACGAAGGGCTCCTGGAGCGGATGTTCGCCGGATTCCTTCCCGTCGAGGAGATGTACGCCGCCCTGCGCCAGGCGCGGCGCCAGGGTGTGCGCACCGGCCTGCTGTCCAACTCCTGGGGCAACGGCTACCCCCGCGACAGGTTCGCCGACACCTTCGACGCCGTCGTGATCTCCGGCGAGGTCGGCATGCGCAAGCCCGAACCGGAGATCTTCCGGCACGCCCTCGACCTCCTCGGGCTGCCGGCTGAGGAGTGCGTGTTCATCGACGACATCGAGCCCAACGTGGCCGCCGCCGTCGAGCTCGGCATGACCGGCATCCTGCACCGCGACCCCGAGGAGACCCGCATCCGGCTGGAGGAGAGCTGCGGGATCTCACTGGACCCCATGCCGTCCTGACCGGCGGCACGGGCGGCCGACCGCGCGCGGACCCGCCGACCTTTGGCAGACTCGGCGGGAGAAACCGACCCCGACGCCCGAATGCCGAGACCACCGATGCGCATCTACCTGCCCAGCACCCTGCCGGCCCTGGCCGCGGCCCTCGACGAGGGCGCGTTCGCGCCGGCGCCGCTCCCCGCCTACGGGGTCACCCCCGCGCTGCGTGCCCGGTTCGCCGACGGCGACGAGGAGGAGCTGGAGTACGAGGCGATGCGCGCGGCGGCCGACGCCTCGCTGCGGTTGCTGGCCGCCGACCCGGCCGCCCGGCGCCGCCGCGTGGTGGTCGCCGCCGAGGTCCCCGAGGCGGCCGTGGAGTCCGCGCAGGATCCCGACGACCCGGGCGCGGTGACCGTGACCGCGCCCGTCCCGCTGAAGCGGGTCGCCTCGGCGCACGTGGACGAGGAGGCCGCCGCCGAGGACGTCGCCGCGGCGGCGGCCGAGGACGACCCGGCCCGCGCGGACGAGCACGAGCTGCTCTGGTACGCCACCCAGGAGCTCCGCCACCTCGCGGAGTGAGGGGTCACCCCCGCAGGAGCTGCGAGACCCGCTGCGGTGAGATCTCCAGGTAGCGGGCCGCCTCCCGCCCGCTGAGCCCAGCCGCCCGGAGCCGCCGGACGGCTTCCCGTGACTTCGCGGCGGCGCAGCTGTGGGGATCGGGTAGCCCTCCTCGACACGGTCGTCCCGTGCCGGATGAGCGGTGGGATCGGCGGGTAGGGGGTCCGTACCAGTACCGTCCTCCGCGAGGTCTTCGGAGGTGTGTCCCATGGACGCCGTGACCAACGTTCCCGTCCCGGTGAACGAGCCTGTCCTCACCTACGCGCCGGGCAGCGCCGAGCGGGCCGAGCTCGCGGCGGAGATCGGGCGGCTCGGTGTGGGTGGTGCGGAGCTCGCGCAGACCATCGGCGGTGAACTCCGGTTCGGAGCGGGCCCCTCCATTCCGCTCGTGGTGCCCCACAACCGGTTCCACGTGCTGGGGCGGCTTCCCGACGCCACGCATGAGGACGCGCGTGCGGCGGTGGCGGCGGCGAAGGCGGCGGCGCCGGGGTGGCGGGAGATGGCGTTCGATGATCGGGCGGCGGTCTTCC
>NZ_QEIO01000161.1 GCF_003336425.1 Marinitenerispora sediminis
GTCCGGCCCCCGCCCCTCCAGCCTGCCCTAATCCCCCTCTCAGCCCGGACCCGGGAAGTTCCGCGGCGGGGCTGGAACGCCCAGGGCGCCGGGGTTGTGGAGGGAGGTGCGGCGTAGCCGCACGACTCTGCTGTTGTCTGGATGTTTCCTTGAAAATTACAGTCGCCTTTACGGCGTAGATTTTCAGTAGACCGGCGGGGAGACCGGCCGCCGTGCGGCCGCCCACCCGTCGAGCAGCCGGGACCTCGGCGGCCCCCGCGCAGATCGCAACGCCCTTCCGGCTCCGCTTCGCGGCCGGACTCCACAAGGTGGAAACGACCTGTCCGGAGGGGCGGCCGCCGCCCCGGCTGGCGGCGCCGAGGGCGAAGACTCGCCGCCGGCGCCTACCGCCGCATGCGCGGGGGGGGAACTCGTAGGCTGGCCCACAGACGCTGCTCACCGAGAGAAGGCCCATGCGAAGGAGTTCGACGCCCGCGAGCGGATCGTCCACCGGCTCGCCGCCGGGAGCTTCGCCCCGGAGCCGCCGCTCCCGGCCGCGGCGTTCGTCTGAACGCCCACAGGCGCCCTCGAACGCCGGCGGCCCGGTCAGGCGACACCCGCCGCGGGTCCGGTCGCGGAGCAGCGAGGTCCCGTGCGGGAGGTCAGACCCGGCGACGGGTCCCTGCGCGCTCGCCCGGACGGGGGCGCGCAGGGACCCGTACCGCTGGGCGCCGCTGCCGCGCCGCAGGCCAGGGGCCGCTCAGGCCGGGCAGGACACGTCCCGCGCCGGCAGGTCGCCCTCGACCAGGAAGGCCGTGGTCACCTCCTGCGCGCACGCGTTGTCGCCGTAGACGTAGACACCGTGCCCGCTGCCGTCGACGCTCACCAGCCGGGACCGCTGCCCGAATTCGTCGTCGAGCATCTCCCCGCCCAGGTGCGGCGTGACCGGGTCGCGCTGGTTCTGCAGGATCAGGACGTTGGCGGGCCCGTCGTCGACGATCTCCACGGGCGGCTCGGCCGGCTCATGCGCCCAGTAGGCGCACGGCATGATGTTGGCGCTGGCGGCACCGTAGACCGGGTACCGCTCCCGGTCCTCGGCGACGCTGCGCCGGTAGGTGTCGACGTCCTCGGGCCACTCCACGTCGTTGCAGGTGACGGCGAGGAACACCGACCAGGCGTTGTCGAACGGCGACGGCTCGGCGCCCGCCGCCGGCTGGGCGCCGGGCCCCGCGAGGCCGGCGGGCGGGCTCCCGCCCAGCAGGTCCGCGGCCGCCGCCGCGTCGGAGTCGAGAAGCGACCGCCAGACCTCCGCCGTCTGGGCGTAGAGTCTCTCGCTGTAGAGGCCCGCGAAGGTCGCCAGCCGGAAGAGGGCGCCGTCGACCAGCCCCTCGCCCGTCTCCACCGGGCTCTCGTCGAGCCGCTCGGCGAGCTCGAAGTAGGTGCCGCGCACCTCCTCCGGCGAGGCGCCCAGACCATACTCGCCGTGGCGCTCGGCGGCCCATCGCGCGAAGTCCGGGAAGGTCTCTTCGGCGCCCAGGCCGTACCTGCGCATCCCGTCGTGGTCGAGGTGGGTGTCGCCGATGTTGCTGTCCAGCACGATCCGGTCGGCGCGGCCGGGGAACATCGACGCGTAGGCGGCGCCCAGCGCCGTGCCGTAGGACGCCCCGTAGAAACTGGCCTTCCGCTCGCCCAGCGCGGCGCGGATCCGGTCCAGGTCGCGGGCCGTGTTCGCCGTCGTCAGGTGGCGCAGTCGCCCGTCGGTGTCGTTGTCCGCGCACAGGTCGGCGGCGGCCTCGGCGACCCCGGCGTGCTCGGCCACGGCCGCGTCGTCGACCGCGTAAGGCGGGATGTTGCCGCGGTAGTCGGTGGTGAAGCCGCAGTTCACCGGCGAGGAGTACCCGACGCCGCGGGTGTCCATACCGATGAGGTGGTAGCTGTCCGAGACGTCGGCGGGCAGGCCCAGGGAGACGAGGTCGGCCGGCATCGTCAGCCCCGAACCGCCCGGGCCGCCGGGGTTCAGCAGCAGCACGCCGCGCCGCGCGTCCGGATCCGTGCTGGCCAGCCGGGACACCATGATCTCGATCTCCGTGCCCCCGGGATCGGCGTAGTCCAGGGGCACCGGCACCAGGCCGCACTCCAACTCGGGTGCCGTGGCCGCCACGTCCTCGGGGCAGGTGCCCCACTCCACCCGCACCGCCGGCTCTCCGCCTCGGTCGTCGGCCGCGGCCGGTACCGCGAGCAGCGGCCCGAGGAGGCCGATCACCGCCGCCGCGGTCCGGTTCCGCCCCGTTCTACGCCTTCGCCGCACGTCCGCCCTCGCCTGTATCGGCCTCAACGCTGCCCGCCCGTCCACGGCCGCACGCCGAGCCCTTGGGGGAGGTATGAGACGCCGGTGGCCGTCACCGGGTGAGGGGGCGGCAGCGGCCGCGGAGCCGGGAACGGAGGGGAAACGGTTGTCATTGGGGTGCATGCCCCGAACCTAATCCGCGGCGGACTCGTGACCGAGTGTCACGGATCACCGGTTTCCTCCGCGCTCCGCAGAGCCGGGGCATGACAGAAGTCAGGTCGGCGCCCGTCGAGGCGGGTCGCGGCAGGACCGCGCCGTCCCCAGCCCCGCTGCCTGGCGGGTCCGCTATCCCCGGACCGGGAACGCGGTCGAGCTGGTCGCGGACGCCGTCGCTCCGCTCGCGGGTCTCCGAGGAGGCGTCCCGCTCCTGCTCCTCGTGCTCCTGGTCCGGCAACCCAGTCGACGCCGAACCGGCCCCCGACGCGCACTCGCGCGCCGTCTCAGACTCCGCAGTCGCAGCACTCGCACGACCGGCAGCACCTGGCGCAGGAGCAGCAGCCGTCGCAGGTCTGGCCGCACGCGTCGCACATCTCCGCGACGGGGTCGCACCACCCCTCGTGCGGCTTCCCCGACCACGGCCCCGGATGGGGGTCGCGGCAGCAGAACTGGCACGTGCAGCACATGAACACCGCGACGGCGCAACCGGCGACCGGGCCGCGGCGCCGGGGCGGCCGGTGGATCCTGGGGGTCTCGCAGTTGCAGGTGCAGCAGCAGCCGCCCTGGTCCTGCTCCGCCCGCCGGGAGCGGCGCCGGCCGGCTCCCCCGGCCGGTCCCGGGGCTCCCGGGTGCGGCGGGGAGGCGTCGCCGGCCGGGTGGCCGGCCGCGGTGAAGGTGCGCCGGACCGCGCGGGGCAGCTCCTCCGCCAGTAGCGCGCGCACCAGCCGGTCGTCGGTGAACTCGGCCTCGTCGAGTGCGAGCCGGACGCCCAGGACCGCGTCGTCGCAGAGCCTCCGCACCTGACGCACCGGCGTGCCGGTGGCGGCGACGGGGTTCCACGCGCCGCTCGCCGCGTCGGCCCGCTGGTCCTCGACGGCGTCCAGCAGGTGCGCGATGCGGCCGAACAGCCGGCCGGCCTCCGCCAGCGGAGCCTCGTTGCCCGGCCGCCCGGCGAGGACCGCGGTGTGCGCGAACGCCCGCGCGGTGGCCAGCTCGGTCGGCTCGGTGACGGCGCGGATGTCGCCGCCCGGCCCGGTCGCGGCCTCGGCCGCGCGCTGCCGCTCGACCACCGCCAGCAGCGCTCCCCCGTCCAGGCCCAGCTCCGCGCCGGACCGCCCGGCGCCGCGCGCCCACCGGTCGGCCACCCGCCGAGCGGCCCCGCGCACCGCCGGGGCCGCGTACCCGCGGTCGCGGTCCTCGACGTGGTCCGCGACCTTCGCCGAGGCGAGCGCCAGCGAGACCGTGGCCGCCAGCCGGGCGCCGTCCCCGCGGGCGACCTCGGCGCGCCGCATCCCGCGCAGCGGGCAGGGGCCGGCCGCGCGGGTGCCGGCGCCGGGGGCGCCCTGGGCGGCGACGAGGGCGGAGACGACGAGGCCGTCGTAGTTGGTGGCGACGCGGGCCAGCTGGCCGTGGTCGTCGCGCAGTGCGAGGCACATCCCGCACAGGTGGGAGATCCAGGCCGTCGCGAGGTCGCCGGGCAGGGTGTGCCGGCAGGGGCGGAGGATTCCGAACACGTCTGCTGCGTTCTCCAGGGGTGGTCGCGGGCGGGAACGCTGCTTCGATGCGGGGCGGCGACGCCCGGTTCCGGCCGGTGGCGAAAATCCTTTGCCGGCCGCGCGGGCCCCCCGTTAAGCTGCCGCCGCGATGTGTGCTTCCTCGGCCGCTGCGGCGGCATCCTGCGCGATCACCGGCTCCGGGTGGGCCCGGTGGGGCGCTTTCGCCGTCAGCCGTCCCCGCTGGCGCTCCGGGAACCCGGAGCGGAGGGGGCGCGCGCGGAGCTGACCGACGTCGGTCCGCCGTCCCACGCGATCCGGGTCCAGATGCGTCTCCATGACCATCCGGGCGGACGCGCACTCTTCTTCACCGTTGTCCTCGCCGCACCGCGGCGCTGCTTGGTGTGCCGCCCCGCGCCGTCCGCCCGCTGTCCGCCGCCCCTCCGGGCGGCTGGAATCGGACATCGCCGTGGCTTCCGACCGCCGAAACGGGCGCGCCCGCGCCCGAATGCGACTTTCGCAGAACTTCCTCACCGACCCCGCGGTGGCCCGCCGCGTGGTACGCGTCTCCGGTGTCGGCCCCGCTGACCTCGTGGTCGAGGTGGGGGCCGGGGAGGGCATGCTGACCCGGCCGCTCGCCGCGACCTGCGGGCGACTCGTCGGCTACGAGATCGATCCGAGGTTCGCCGCCCGCCTGGCGGCGCGCTTCCGCGACCGCGGCGACGTGCGGATCGTCGGAGGGGACTTCCTCGCCGCGACTCCGCCCCGCGAGCCCTTCGCGGTCGTCGGCAACATCCCCTACGCGATCACCGCCGGGATCGTGGACTGGTGCCTGCGCGCGCCCAGCCTCACGTCGGCGACCCTGCTCACCCAGCTGGAGTACGCGCGCAAGCGCACCGGCGGGTTCGGGCGCTGGAGCCGGCTGACGGTGCGCACCTGGCCGGGCGTGGAGTGGACGATGGCGGGCCGCGTCCCCCGGGACCGGTTCCATCCCGTCCCGCGCACCGACTCCGCCATCCTGCGGCTGCGCCGCCGCCGGGTGCCGCTGCTGCCAGCGGGGTCGCTGGCGGCCTACCGGCGGCTGGTGGACCTGGGCTTCACCGGCGTCGGCGGCTCGCTGCACGCGTCGCTGCGCCGGGAGTACCGCACCGACCGCCTCGGGGTGGCGTTCCGCTCGGCCGGGCTGCCACGGGAGGCGGTGGTCGCCCACGTGCGCCCTGACGCCTGGGTGACGCTGTTCGCGGTGCTGCACGGGATCGACCGCACATAGTTGCGCCGGGGCGGCGTCCGCGTGAGCGGGTGCCGCCGGCTCCGCCGCGCGCTCGTCGGCTGCGGGCATCGGGGGGCGGACGTCCCCCGCTCCCCTCCACCGGCGGGAAGCCCTCCGGCGGTATCCAGCTGGACATGGGATGCCGCTGGCGCCAGCGGGGTGGGGCCCCGCCGTCGCGGGCGGTCCGGCCCGCCGCTGGCGGCGGGGCCCCGGCGCGTGCGCGGCGAGCCCGGCGGCATGCTCTGCGGGATCCGCCCCCGGCCCCGTCGCGGCCAGGCCAGGGCGAGCGACAGCGCCCCGGGCGTTGGAGGCCCCCGCGGTCAGGGCCGCCTCGACGCATCCGAGGGCGGCGGCGATCACGGCGTGGGCGCGCGGGTCGGAATCTCGGCGGGGTCGGCCCCGAGGCGGCGTGCGATCTCGGGCCGCGGGAGTTCTTGCCATCGGGCGTTCTTCTCCCGGTGCCGGGCGGCAGGCGGCGATGTGTTCGTGACGGGGCGGGTGCGGCGCCGAGTGCGCTCGTCGCGGGCCTCGTACCCCTCGATCAGGGGATCGAGCGCGTGCCGCATGGCGCCCCGGAGAGCTTCGCCCCCGGGTCGGGCTGCGGGGTCGTCGCGCAGGCGCTCGCCGCTGTCGGCCATCTCGCCGAAGAGCGCGTCCCGCTTGGAGAGGAGGCACCGGGACAAGGTGCTGCGGGAGATCTCGGCGGCCGCGCAGACGCCGTCGGCGGCCGTCGCCTCGAAGCCGCGTTCGAGGACAGCGGCCGAAGCCGTCCGGCCGGCCCCGCGGCGAGGGGCGGCGGCCGTCGCGGCGTGGTCGCCGACGGTGCGCTCGACCACGCCGGCCACCGGGCCGCCCTGCGTGTCGGCGGAGGCGGCGATACTGGAGCGCGTTCGGCGGAGCTGCGGGTGACGGGAGTCGGGGTGCTGGTACTGCACGGCGTGTGGGCCGGGGACGGGGTCGCGGTCTGGGCGGAGGACTCCGGTGCGGCGGCGCGCGGACCCGGGCCGGACGCGTCGTCGCACCCGTTCGCCGCTCCCGGTGCGGCGCTGCGCGCGGCCGTCGCGGCGGCGGGCGGCTCCGGGGCCGGCACGGCCGCCGAGCGGACGCTGCGGCTGCGGCTGCCCGCCAGCGCCGGCCAACCGCTCCCCTCACCCGAGCTGGGCGGCGGGCCGGCCGGCGCGGTCGAGCTGCGCGAGTGGTACGTCCCCGCGCTGGTGGTCGCCGCGCCCGAGGCCGCGGGGCTGCTGGCGGCGCTGGGCGCGGAGGCGGACGCCGGCGGGCCGGTGCTCGGCGCCGGCCTGCGGCACCTGGTCGCGGTTCGGCGGTTTGCCGGGCGGCTGGCCTCAGCGGGCCGGCTGCTGCCCGTCCCCGTGGGCGACGGCGGCCCGCCGCGGTGGCGCCCGGTGCTGACCGGCGCCGACGCCCGCCACTTCGCGGCGCTGGTCGCCGCCCTCCCGCCGGCGGCCTGCGCCCATGTGGCGGAGGAGGAGTCCGGCTGGGCGGGCCGGCTGGTGTTCGAAGCGCTGGGCGCGCTGCTGGACGCCGACGTGCGCGGCCGGCTGGGACCGCTCGCCGGCCGGCTGGACCGCGCGGTGCCGCCCGCCGCCCGGGATCCCGAACCCGGCCGCCGCCTGCGCGACTGGTACCGGCAGGCGCACCAGGCGCGCGGACGCGCCCGGTTGGTGGTGCGGCTCCGCGAGCCGGAGCCCGCCGAGGAGCCCGGTACGGCCGAGGTGTGGCGGGTGGAGTTCTGGGTGCGCTCCGGCAGCGACCCGAGCCTGCAGATCCCGCTGCGCGAGCTGTGGCTGGGCTCGGGCGCGGCGTGGCTGCCCGACGACGTGGAGGAGACGGTGCTGCGCGAGCTGAACCGCGCCGCCCGGCACTACCCGGCGGTGCGCGGCGCGCTGCGCGACCTCGCCCCCGAGGGGATCAGCATGGGGACCGGCGGCGCGTACGCGTTCGTCCGCGACGTCGCGCCGCGGCTGGCGGACGCCGGGGTCGACGTGGTGCTGCCGCACTGGGCGGCCGGCGCCGCCGCGCTCGGCCTGAAGCTCACCGTGCGGGAGCGTGCCGCGGCGGGCGGCGGCTCGGGGATCGGCGCCGAGGACCTGGTGGACTTCTCCTTCGAGGCGGTGCTGGGCGGCACCTCCCTGGACGTCGCCGAGCTGGCGGAGCTCGCCCGGCTGAAGCAGCCGCTGGTGCGGCTGCGCGGCCGGTGGGTGCGGGCCGACCCGGCCCATGTGCGCGCCGCGCTGGACTTCCTGCGGCGCCGCGGGCGCGGCCGGGCGCGCCGGGAGGAGGCGGTGCGGATGGCGGCCGCCGCGGAGGCCGCCCCGGGGGTGCCGGTGGCGGAGGTGGACGCCGACGGGGACCTGGGTGCGCTGCTCAGCGGCACGGCCGAGCGGCGGCTCGCCCCCATGCGGACCCCGGACGGCTTCGCCGGGACCCTGCGCCCCTACCAGGAGCGCGGCGCCGCGTGGCTGCGCTTCCTCGGCGGCCTGGGGCTGGGCGCGATCCTGGCCGACGACATGGGGCTCGGCAAGACCGTGCAGCTGCTGGCGCTGCTCGCCGACGAGCGTGGTGGCGGCTCCCCCGGCCCGACCCTGCTGGTCTGCCCGGTGTCGCTGGTGGGCAACTGGCAGCGGGAGGCGGCGAAGTTCGCCCCGAAGCTGCGGGTGCACGTCCACCACGGGCCGGAGCGCCCGCACGGCAACGCGCTGGCCCGGCTGCTGGGCGAGGCCGACCTCGTCGTCACCACGTACGGCGTGGTGCTGCGCGACGCCGACGAGCTGGCGGCGATGCCCTGGCACCGCGTCGTCTGCGACGAGGCGCAGGCCGTCAAGAACAGCGACGCCCGCCAGACCCGGGCGGTGCGCGCGCTGCCGGCGAAGGCTCGGATCGCGCTGACCGGGACGCCGGTGGAGAACAACCTCGACGAGCTGTGGTCGATCATGGAGTTCGCCAACCCCGGCCTGCTGGGGCCGGCCGCGGCGTTCCGGCGGGGCATCGCCGACCGGGTCGAGCGCGACGCCGACAGCCCGGACGGCCGGGCCGGGGCGGCGCTGCTGCGCCGGCTGACCGGCCCGTTCATCCTGCGCCGCCTCAAGACCGACCGCTCGATCATCTCCGACCTCCCGGAGAAGCAGGAGATGCGGACGTGGTGCACGCTCACGCCGGAGCAGGCCCAGCTGTACCGGGCGGCCGTGGACGACATGACCGAGCGGATCGACGACGTGGACGGGATCCAGCGCAAGGGGCTGGTGCTGGCCACCATGGCGCGGCTCAAGCAGATCTGCAACCATCCGGCGCAGTTCCTCGGCGACGGCTCCGCGCTGGCCGGGCGGTCCGGCAAGCTGGACCGGCTGGAGGGGCTGCTCGCCGAGGCGCTCGCGCGGGGCGACCGGGCGCTGTGCTTCACCCAGTACACGGCGTTCGGGGACCGGTTGGCGCCGTACCTGGCGGCGCGGCTCGGCCGCGAGGTGCTGTGGCTGCACGGCGGCACCCCGCGCCCCCGGCGCGAGGAGATGACGCGCCGGTTCCAGGAGTCGGGCGAGCCGATGGTGTTCCTGCTGTCGTTGAAGGCGGCCGGGACCGGCCTGAACCTCACCGCGGCCAACCACGTGGTGCACATCGACCGGTGGTGGAACCCCGCCGTGGAGGATCAGGCCACCGACCGGGCGTTCCGCATCGGCCAGCGGCGCGACGTCCAGGTGCGCAAGCTCATCTGCGTGGGGACCCTGGAGGAGCGGGTGGACGAGATGATCGAACGCAAGCGGGCGCTGGCCGGCAGGGTGGTGGGCACCGGGGAGGAGTGGCTGACCGAGCTGTCGACCGCGGACCTACGCGAGGTGCTGCGGCTGGCCCCCGAGGCGGTGGCCGGATGAGCGGGGCGCGATCCGCCGGTTGGGCGCGCCGGTTCGCCGCGGTGCTGGAGGGGGACGCCGAGCGCGGCCGGCTGGCGCGCGGGCGCGGCTACGCGCGGGCCGGAGCCGTCACCGAGCTGCGGGTCCGGCCGGGCGAGGTCACCGCGCGGGTCCGGGGCCCGGGGGGCGGCCCGTACCGGGTGAGCCTCATCACGGTCGAGCTGGACGCGGCCCAGTGGTCGACGGCGGCCGCGGCGCTGGCCAGCCAGCCGCTGTTCCGGGCGCGGCTGCTCGCGGGGGAACTGCCGCCGGAGGTCGAGCTGGTGTTCGACCGGCTCGGCCTGCCGCTGCTGCCGCGCGGGCTGTCCGACGTGGTGGCCACCTGCTCCTGCCCGGGCTGGGACCAGCCGTGCGCGCACGTCGCGGCCACCCTGTACGCGCTGGCGGACGCGCTGGACGGCGACCCGTTCCTGCTGCTGGCCTGGCGGGGCCGGGAGAAGAGCGCCTTCCTGGCCGAGCTGCGCCGGCACGCCGGCACCCGCCGCGGCGGCCCGGACAGCCCCGCCGCGCCCGCCGACGTCGCGCCGCCCGCCTGCCCGGATCCCGCCGAGCCGGCCGCCGCGGATTTCTGGACCCCGGTGCCGCTCCCGCCCCCGCCCGAACCGGCGGGAGCTCCGGTGTGGGCGCTGCACGAGGCGGACGGCGAGCCCGCGGCGCTCGTGGCGGAGCTGCTGCCGCTGTACGAGCGGCTGACCGGGGCGGCCCCGGACGGGGAGTGACCGCCGCGGGCGCCGCCGCAGCGGACCGCGGGGCCGCTCGGCGTCTTCGCGGCGAGCCCGCTCCTGCGCCGAGCCAGCGCCGGCCCGGCCCGGCGGCCCCCTTCCCTGCCCGACCGCTTCTTCCAGCACCCCCGCCTTCCGGGCTCCAGCCGCGTGCCGGCGGGCGCGCACGCCCGAGGATCCGTTGGTCACCTGGCGGTGGCCATGCCAGCGCCGGCCACGGCCACGGGCCGGGGGCGGCAACAGGCCCGACCCGTGTCCAGGCCACTTCGGGCGACTCACCGGTCCCGCCACACCGGTTGTCCGGTTGTTCCGTCCGAGCCCCTTCCTGTCAGACACGCTCTGGAGGTACTGACCATCGCGGTCGGCGACATCGCGGACGGATCACCGCAGACGAGGATGCCCCGCCGGGCCGCCAGCCGGGCGCCCCGGGGCGCGTGCCCGTCCGCAGGGCCCGTGACGCGACACCGGAGCCGGCCGGGTGGCGCCGTAACCCGGCCGGCTCCGGCAGGGGATCGAGGAGCCTCATCCGGGCGCCGCGCCCCCAGGCCGCCCCGAACCGCCATACCGGGCACACGCTCCGCGGATCCCCCTGGCGCCTCCCCGCCATCCGGCTCCCGCACTGGACACCGCGCTCCGGGACGGCCGACTGGTCGGCGCCCCCGCACGGACGCCGACCGCCGCCGCCGACAGCACACCGCTCCCCCGGCGGCGATCTGCGGGTGCTCCGCGGCGGAGCTACCCGGCCTCCCGCTGACGCGGAGCGCGGAGGATGCCCGCCGCCTCCTTCGCCGACGCCGGGGGCGGGGCAGCTCCGCCTCGGCCGCCCCCCGGGCCCCCGGTGCCGACGCGCACCGCAGCCTCCGCGCCGCTCCCGCCGGGGCCGGCGCCGGCCGAGGCGCGTGGCGGGAACCTCCGTGCGATCATGGAGCGCATGACCGGCGAGCCAGCGAAGAACGCCCCCAGGGCGCTGCGTGCCGACGCCTGGCGCAACCACGAGCGGATCATCGCCGCGGCCACCGCCCTCCTCGCGGAGCATCCGGGCGCCAGCATGGAGGAGCTCACGCTGGCCACCGGGCTGGGCCGGACCACGGTCTACCGGCACTTCCACACCCGCGAGCACCTGGTGGCCGAGGTGTACCGCACCTCGTTCGCCGGGGCCCGCCGGGTGTTCGCGGACGCCGGCCTGGACCGCTGCCCGGCGGAGGAGCTGCTGGCACGCGCGGTGGCGGCCGGTCTCGCGGCGGTGGACGCCTACCCGGTGCTGATCAACGGCCCCGGGCTCGACATCAGTGTGGGCGGCCGGCTGAACCCCGACTACACCGACTGCCTGGACGTACTCGCGCGGGCGATGGGGCGGGCGCAGGAGGCCGGCCTGCTGGATCCGGCGCTGCCGTGCCGCTGGCTGGCCAACTCGCTGCTGGACGACTGCGCGGGGGTGGTGCTGTTCGCCGCGGACCTGCGGGCCTGCGACCGGGAGCCGCTGCCGCTCGTGCTGGAGGCGTTCCGGCGCGCGTGGGGCCGGCGCGGGGGGTCCTGACGGGACC
>NZ_QEIO01000162.1 GCF_003336425.1 Marinitenerispora sediminis
GTCATCTGGTTGACGGCGACCCCCGCCTGGCCCGGCTCGCCGTCAACCAGATGACCGTCCGGTCGTGGGGCGTCCGCGACCTCGTGCAGGGCTGCCTGCGGGCCGGAGTCCCCGCCGTCGGGCTGTGGCGCGATCCCGTGGCCGAGGCCGGGCTCGCCGCCGCCGCCCGCTGGGTCCGCGACGCCGGCCTGCGGGTCTCCTCCTACTGCCGCGGCGGCTTCCTCACCGGCGCCGACCGCGCCGGCGCGCTCGCCGACAACCGGCGGGCCATCGACGAGGCCGCCGAACTGGGCGCCGCCTGCCTGGTCATGGTCGTCGGCGGACTCGGCGCCGACGACCGCGACCTGCCCGGCGCGCGCGCCCGCGTCAGCGACGCCCTGGCCGAACTCGCCCCCTACGCCGCCGAGCGGGGGGTCCGCCTCGGCCTGGAACCGCTGCACCCCATGTTCTGCGCCGACCGGGCCGTGCTGTCCACCCTCGGGCAGGCGCTGGACATCGCCGACGCCCTCCCCGGCACCGGTGTCGGGGTCGTGGTCGACGCCTACCACGTCTGGTGGGACCCGCAGGTGGACCAGCAGATCCGGCGGGCCGGCGACCGGATCGCCTCCTTCCAGACCTGCGACTGGACGCTCCCGCTCCCCGCCGACGTGCTGCTCGGCCGCGGGATGCCCGGGGACGGCCATGTGGACCTGCGCGCCCTGCGGCGCGGCGTCGACGCGGCCGGCTACACCGGCGACATCGAGGTCGAGATCTTCAACGCCGACATCTGGGCCGCCGACCCCGACGAGGTGGTCGCCACCATCGTCCGGCGGCACGTGCAGCACGTCCTCTGACCCGCGCCAGCGGCTCCCGGCGGCGGCCGCCCCGCCGGCCGGGAGCGCCGGCCCCTCAGTGAGCGAGCCGAATCCAGCAGAGAGGACTGTCCAACGGTGCACTTCGACGGAATCCTGTTCTTCCCGGTCACCCCCTTCGGCGACACCGGCGCGCTGGCCGAGGACGCCCTCGCGGAGCACGTCGAGGCCGGGCTGAGGCACGGCCCCGGCGGCGTGTTCGCCGCGTGCGGCACCGGCGAGATCCACGCGCTGTCCGGCGCCGAGCACGCCCGCGCCGTGCGCGTCGCCGTCGAGGCCGCCGCCGGCCGGGTGCCGGTCGTCGCCGGCGCCGGCGGCAGCGTCGCCACCGCCGCCGAGCAGGCCGCCGCCGCCCGCGACGCGGGCGCTGACGGGGTACTGCTGCTCCCGCCCTACCTGGTCAACGCCCCGCAGCGCGGCCTGGTCGACTACGTGCGGACCGTCGCGGCGGCGGCGTCCATCCCCGTCATCGCCTACCAGCGCGGCACCATGGTGCTCTCCCCGGACACCGCCGCCGAGATCGCCTGCCTGCCCGGGGTGGTCGGCATCAAGGACGGCGTCGGCGACCTCGACCGCATGGCGCGCATCGTCGCCGCGGTCCGCGCGCGCCGCGGAGACGGGTTCACCTTCTTCAACGGACTGCCCACCGCCGAGCTCACGGTCCGGGCCTACGAGGGCGTCGGTGTGCGCCTGTACTCCTCGGCGGCCTTCGCGTTCGCCCCCGAGGTCGCCACCGCCTTCTACCGGGCCGTGCGCTCCGGCGACCCGCTCGCCGACACCCTGCTCGACGTCTTCTACCAGCCGCTGGTACGGCTGCGCGACCGCACCCCGGGGTACGCGGTGTCCCTCGTCAAAGCCGGTGTGCGGCTGCGCGGCGGCGCGGCCGGCGGGGTCCGGCCGCCGTTCGTCGACCCCACCGAGGGCGAACTCGCCGAGCTGGCGGCGATCATCGACGCCGGCCTGGCCGCCGTCCAGGACCGCCCGGCCGCGCCATGCTGATCACCGACCTCAGCGCCTCCGCCTACCGGCTCCCGCTCGCCCGCGCGTGGGACGGCGGGGTCGACCGCAACGACATCGTCGTGGTGCGCCTGCGCACCGACACCGGCGCGGTGGGGACCGGGTTCGCCTGGACGCCGAAGATCGGCGCCGGAGCCGTCCTCGCCCTGCTCCGCGACGACTGCCCCGAGGCGCTGCTCGGCCGGCCCGCCGTCCCCGGGCCCCGCTGGAGCGACCTGCGCCACCACCTGCGGGAGGCCGGCACCACGGGGCTGACCGCGCTGGCCGCCGCCGCGGTGGACATCGCCCTGTGGGACCTCGCCGGCAAGGCGGCCGGGAGACCGCTCGTCGACCTCGTCGGCCGCCGCCGCGACCGGGTGCCCGCCTACGGCAGCGGCGTCAACCTCGACTACGACCTCCCCGACCTCCTCGACCAGGTGCGCGGCTGGCTGGCGGCCGGCCACCGCGCGGTCAAGATCAAGGTGGGCTCACCCGAGGTGGAACGCGACGTCGAACGTGTCGCGGAGGTCCGCCGGCTGATCGGACCGCACCGCCGGCTCATGCTCGACGCCAACCAGCGCTGGGACGTGCCCGCCGCGGTGCGGGCGCTGCGGGCCCTCGCCCCGTTCGAGCCCGACTGGATCGAGGAGCCGCTGCCCGCCGACGACCTCGCCGGGCACCTACGGCTGCGTGCCGCGACGCCGGTGCCGTTCGCGGTCGGCGAGAACCTGCGGAGCGCCGCCGAGTTCCGCGCCGCGCTCGCCGCCGGGGTGTGCGACATCGCGCAGCCCAACGTCGTACGCGTCGGCGGCATCACCCCGTTCCTGCGCATCGCCGAACTCGCCGCCGACCACAGTGTCCCGGTGGCACCGCACCTGCTCCCGGAGCTCTCCACCCAGCTGGCGCTGTGCGTGCCGCTCGCCTCGATGGTCGAGGACATCGACCGCGCGTCCCTCGGCGCGCTCGGCGCGCTCACCCGGCCCAGCGGTGTCGAGGTCCGCGACGGCCACGCCCGCGCCGCGACCGCCCCCGGCCACGGCCTGGAGTTCGCCACCGACACACTGACCCCGCTGCCCGGGACGGGCGGCTAGGTCCTGCTATTTGGGAGGTCTGCGGGGTGGGCCGGTGCTCCGGAACCGTCGGGGGGCATGGTCCGATGCCACGAACCCACCGACGAGGAGTGGGACCAGCTCACCCCGCCGACGAACCGGACCGATCCGAAGCGCCCGCCACGTTCCCCGGACGCGCTGACCACCAACCCCCACCCGCCCCCCGACTCCCGCCGCCGCTGGCCATCGCCACCAGCCCCGGCCAGCGGGACGGCACCCGCATGTCCGAACCGCTGCCGGCCGGTCCGCGGCGGCTCCGCCCCCGGGGCCGTCCCCGCACGCGGCCCGCTCGGTTGCTCGGCGACAGGGCCTGTTCCTCGGCCGGGATCGGCGCCCGCCTGCGGGCCCGCAGCATCAAGGCGGCCATCGCACATCTCCGCGGCCAGCCGGAGGACCGCCGCCGGGCGCGGATCGCGGGGGAGGCGGGCCGCCTGCCCTCGGCCGGGACGCCCAGGCGGGGCCGCCCCACCATCGAGCGCGCGATCACCCCGCTCAAGCAGCACCGCGCGGTCGCGACCGCACAGAACCGCTTGAGCCGAGCGAAACACCGCTCGACCACGTTGCGACGCTTGTACAACTCAGCGTCGAAGCGCGGCGGCGGCCCGCCCCGGCCAGGCCTTGCCGACGCGGGTGGCACGCTGGTCAGCACGCTCGGGAATGACCGCGGACGCGGCGCTGCCGCGGGTAGCCGGGGATCCGCCGGGCCGAGTAGGGCTTGGCGCCCAGCAGAACCTCCGGCCTGGGACGCGGGTACCCGCCGCCGGGGTGATGAGCGTCGCCGTCGGCGGGCCACGGCCCTCCGCGACCAGATGCGGCCTGGTGGTCAGCCCGCCCCTCAACCGGCCAAGCCGCTGCCTGGTTTGGTGGTCGCTCTGGTCGATCGTCCCCGGCATGTCTGCCCTGTGCCCGCGCTCCAGCCGCGTGCTGATGAGCGCGCACGATCGAGGGACCGACGCCGAAGGTCCACTCGATGTTCCCGATCGCGTCCTCCTTGGCCTGGAGCGCCGCCAGCAGCTTGGCCCAGGTGCCGTCCTGGTCCCAGCGTCTGTACCGGTCCGCACAGGCTGCCAGGGGCCGTAGCGTCTCGGGATGTCACGTCACAGCCCCGGGCAGGCCACCGCGGGTCGGCGCCCTGGCGGGCACTCGGCGGCCGGGCCCGTCCTCCCCGGGGTCCACGGGGACGGGGTCAGGCCCCCGCCGGCGGTGCCGTGCTGTCGCGGACGACCACCTCGCCGGCCACCGAGACCGTGCGCGCCTCGGCGGGCGGATCCTCCTCCAGGGCGAGGCGGGCGGCCTTCTCGCCCATCCACTCCAGGGGCAGCCGCACGGTGGTCAGCCCCGGCGTCAGGTCGCGCAGCGTGGGGATGTCGTCGAAGCCGGCCACGGACAGGTCGTGCGGCACCCGCAGGCCGGCGTCGCGCAGCGCGGCCATCGCACCGGTCGCCATGACGTCGTTGACCGCGAAGAGGCAGGTGGCGTCGGTGCCGGTGGCCAGCAGCCGCCGGGTCGACTCGTAGCCGCCGTCGCGGGTGAAGGCCCCGTGCACCACGTTGTGCGGGTCGAGGGCGATGCCGCCGGCGGACAGCGCCGAGTGGAAGCCGTCCAACCGGTCGCGCGCCGTGCGCAGGTCGGTCGGGCCGGCCAGGATCGCGAACCTGCGGTGCCCCAGGTCCACGAGGTGCCGGGCCAGCGCGGCGGCGCCGTTGCGGTTGTCCGGCACGACCGTGTCGGCCGGCAGCCCCTCCTGGGACACGCACGCCACCCGGCCGCCCTGCCGGGTGAACATGGTGATCTCCTCGGCCAGGCCGCCGCCGGTCTCGTCGTCCACGGTGCGGCTGCCGGCCAGCACCACGGCCCGCGCGCGGTGCGAGCGCAGGGTGGCGAGCAGCTGCGTCTCCCGGCGCGGCGCCCGCCCCGTGGTGCCCAGGACCACGATCAGGCCCTGCTCCTCGGCGGACCGGGTGACGCCGGAGGCGATGCTGGAGAAGTAGGGGTCGGCGATGTCGTGCACCACCAGGCCGACCAGCGTGCTGGTGTTGCGGGCCAGCGTCTGCGCCGAGGCGTTGGCCAGGTAGCCGAGTTCGTGCGCGCTGGCCGTCACCCGCCTGCGCAGCTCCTCGCCGACCTGGCGGGTGCTGCCGTTGAGCACGCGGGAGGCCGTCGCCAGCGAGACCCCGGCATGCCGGGCGACCTGCTCCAGAGTCACGTAACCGCTGCCCACGCCTCAACCCCTCCGGCGGTTGGAAAACTCTTTCCCTGTGATCATAGAAGCGGCGGGAAGTCCATGACCAGCGGGCACGGCCCGGCGGAGCGTGATGCCCGCCACGGAGCTCGCGGCGGGACCGGCTCAGGGCGCGCCGGACGCCGCCTGGAGCTCGCTGCGCCAGCTCCGCCGCGGCCGCCACCCCACGGACCGCTCGGCCGCCGCGCTGGAGAAGGCCGGCCGGTCGCCGGTCAGCTCCTCGGCGAGTCCGGCGGTGCCCGGGTGGAACCGCGGCAGCAGCTCGGCCAGGGGCGCCCGGGCCAGCGCGTCGTCGGCGATCGCGTGCAGGATCATCCCGTTGTCCACCCGCTCGGGCCGCTCCGCGAGCAGCGCGAACAGCTCCGCGGCGTCCCGGGCGTCCACGTAGTTGAACAGCGACGCGGCAGCGAGCTCCGGGCGGTCCAGCCGCTCGGCGACGGTGTGCCCCTGCTGGGTCGGCGCCCCGGCCCACTCCTCGGGCGCGATGACGTAGCCGGGGCGCACCGCGGCGAACACGCACCCCCCGCCCTCGGCCCGCGCCAGCGTCCGCACGGTCTCCTCGATGATCGCCTTGGACAGCCCGTAGGAGTGCAGCGGTGCCACCGGGTGGCCCTCGTCCAGCGGAAGGCGGAGCGGCCGCCACCCGGGGGTGCCGTATCCGAAGACGGTGGGGCTGGAGGCGGCCACCGCGATCCGCGCCCCGGCCGCCGCGGCGTCGGACAGCACGGTCCAGGCCAGCAGGGTGTTGACCTCCAGGATCTCGGTGTCCGGGCGGCTGAACGGGACCGCGATCCCGGCGAGGTGCAGCACCGCCTCGGGGCGTGCCTCCGCGAACAGCGCCGAGCGCGCGGCGTCGTCCAGCAGGTTGACCACGCGCTGGACGGCCCCCGGGGCGATCGGGCCGCTGGTGAGGTCGGCCGAGACCACCTGGTGGCCGCGCTCCACGAGGGTCGCGACGACGCTGCGGCCGAGCCTGCCGGATCCGCCGGTGACGAGGACGCGCATGACTGCCTTTCCGTTCGGACGGGTGGGAGCTGTGGGGGCCGACCGGCCCGGGAGGTCGGCACGGGCCGGTCGGCGGCCGGGGGGAACGCGCGGCCGCGCCCGCGGCGGGCTCAGCCCGGACGGCCGGGGGAGGAGCCGGGCATGGTCGACGTTCCCTTCGTCGGGGACAGGGGCGCGGTGTCCGAAGCGGGCTTCGGAAAGCGCTTACAGGGCAGATTGGCACGCCGGGGAGACCACGTCAATGGGCGGCCGGAACCGGCCGCGGCGGGGGAGCTTCCCGCATCCGGGCGGTGGCCCCGCGGGACCTCGCGGACCGCCGCGAGCCGGGCACCGGCCGCCCGCCGGCGCCGCGGCCACCGCGCGGCGGACTCCGCGGCGCGGTCCGGCGCCGCCCGCCCGAGGGGGCGCGGCCGCGCCCTCCTCGGCCCTCCTCCGGTGTGGCACCGGCCGCGGGCGGCGCGAGCCGTGACGCGCCGGCCCCGGCAACCGGCCTCGGCGGCCCAGGTTCCGGCGTGGCGCAGGACGCGCCAAGCTGCCGGCCAGGCACGGCGATCGGCGGCTACCGACGTTGCCGGCGCTCCCGTCCGTTGCGACGTGCGCCGGAAGCGGATGGCAACGGATGCGGCCGCGCCGCCTCCGTCGGGATCGGCGGTCTGGGGCGCCGCGTTCCTGCGGTGTGCCCACCCGTGGCCGCGGCTGCGTCATCGTCCGCGGCGCCCCCGGGCAACCGCCGCCCACGGTCGCGGCGATCCGGTTTCGCCGGCGGGCCACGCCACCGACGCTGCCCCTGCCCACCCGAGTCCCCAGCGCCGCGACCGGAAGAGGGGGAGGAGGGCGCGCGGCTCCTCGGGTGGGTGCCCGCCCGCGTTCGACCACCAGGGAGGCGCGCGCCGCGACCTGGCCGAACGCTGTGTCGCGGGGTGGCGCCCGACCCCGCGACCGCGGCCCGTCCCGCCGAGCCCGCCGCTTACCACCGGCCCGGGACCGCCCCGACCAGCGCCCTGTTCTGGCTCGACCGCGAACCAGGGAACACCGCCTCGACCGCCTCGGCCGATCCCGAGTCCCTCCGCGGCCGCGGCCGGTGCGCCGACCGGGAGCGCGGCAACGCGCCGGGAGCCGCCCGCCGCGCCCGGCCACCAGGTCGTCCGGTCGGCCCCGGGGCCGCGCCGGCAGGCCGGACCGCCGACCGCGCCCAGCCCGCACCCCGCGAATAGGCCCGGCGCCGTGCGCCCGCGGCGGGGCCGCTGGCGCGCCGGCTCGCCCATGGACCACGGATTTGCATGGCCATGCATGTATGTGCATACTTATTATTTGTGTCCAAGGTGCTCACTTCCCTGCCTGTCAGCGAACGTGTCGGGATCGCCTTCTCCGGCGGCCTCGACACCTCCGTAGCGGTCGCGTGGATGCGCGAGAAGGGCGCGGTCCCCTGCGCCTACACCGCCGATGTCGGCCAGTACGACGAGCCTGACATCGCCGCGGTCCCCGGGCGCGCCACCGCCTACGGCGCGCAGATCGCCCGCCTGGTCGACTGCCGGGCGGCGCTGGTCGAGGAGGGGCTCGCCGCCCTGGCCTGCGGGGCGTTCCACATCCGCTCCGGCGGCCGCCCCTACTTCAACACCACGCCCCTCGGGCGGGCCGTCACGGGCACCCTGCTCGTGCGCGCCATGCTGGAGGACGACGTCCAGATCTGGGGCGACGGCTCCACCTTCAAGGGCAACGACATCGAGCGGTTCTACCGCTACGGCCTGCTGGCCAACCCCGCGCTGCGGATCTACAAGCCGTGGCTGGACGCGGACTTCGTCAGCGAGCTCGGCGGGCGCACGGAGATGTCGGAGTGGCTGCTCGAACGCGGCCTGCCCTACCGGGACAGCACGGAGAAGGCCTACTCCACCGACGCCAACATCTGGGGCGCCACCCACGAGGCCAAGGCCCTGGAGCACCTCGACGCCGGCATCGAGATCGTCGCCCCGATCATGGGCGTGCGCTTCTGGGACCCCGCCGTCGAGATCCCGGCCGAAGACGTCACGATCACCTTCGAGCAGGGGCGCCCGGTGGCGATCAACGGCAAGGAGTTCGCCTCCGCCGTCGACCTCGTGCTGGAGGCCAATGCCATCGGCGGCCGGCACGGGCTGGGCATGTCCGACCAGATCGAGAACCGGGTCATCGAGGCCAAGAGCCGGGGCATCTACGAGGCGCCGGGGATGGCGCTGCTGCACGCGGCCTACGAGCGGCTCGTCAACGCGATCCACAACGAGGACACCCTCGCCAGCTACCACAGCGAGGGCCGGCGCCTCGGCCGGCTGCTCTACGAGGGGCGCTGGCTGGAGCCCCAGGCGCTCATGCTGCGCGAGTCGCTGCAGCGCTGGGTCGGGGCGGCCGTCACCGGCGAGGTGACCCTGCGCCTGCGGCGCGGCGAGGACTACTCGATCCTGGACACCTCCGGACCGGCGTTCAGCTACCACCCGGACAAGCTCTCCATGGAGCGGACCGAGGACGCGGCCTTTGGACCGGTCGACCGGATCGGGCAGCTGACCATGCGCAACCTCGACATCGCCGACTCCCGCGCCAAGCTGGAGCGCTACGCCCAGCTCGGCATGGTCGGCGGCGGCCCGCACCCGACGTCGATCGGCGCCGCCCAGGCGGCCTCGACCGGGCTGATCGGTGCGATGCCCGAGGGCGGGGCGGACGTGATCGCCTCGCACGGAGCGGTTCCCGGCGACGGCGACCTGCTCGACCACGCGGCGATGGAGGCCGGCACCGACTAGGGCCGGCGGAGCCGGAGGCGGCGGGCGCGGCGGCGCCCACCGCACCGGAGCGCGGCCGGCCCGGCCGCTACCCCACGCCTCCGGGCGGCTCCTCCGCCTCGGCCGCCGCGTCGAGGGCGGCGCGGGCCGCCGTGACCAGCGTGTCCAGCTCGGCCGCCTCGGGGCGGCCGTCCAGCACCACCGTGGCGGTGCGCCGCCGCAGCCATGCGCCGGCGTCCAGTTCCAGCGGCCGGTCCCAGGCCAGCGCCGCCCCCACACCGGGGTACTGGCCGGCCCGCAGGAACCACGGGTCCGGGTCGGGCGCGCAGGCCAGGAACACGAGCGTCCACGGCACCCCGCCGGGGGCCTCGCCGCTCATCGCCAGCCATGGCGCGCGGGAGCCGTGCAGCGCCTCCTCGCCCTCCAGGCCGGGCCCCAGGCAGCGCGGCGGCTCCGTGCCGAGCGGCGCCCGCCAGAAGAAGCCGCCGTAGCCGGCGCCGGGGCGGCCGTTGGTGGCCGGGCTGCCGATCCGCAGCGGGCGGCCGGCGGCGTTGCGCAGCCGGACGTCGACGTCCAGCGCCCAGGCGGCGCCGCCCGGGGCGGCCACCTCCACCGCCCGCACCGTCCGGCGCTCCTCCAGCAGCACGGCGCCGTCCGGGCCGCGCCAGGCCAGCCGCTGCACGTACCCGTCCTCCGCGCGCCGCTCCCAGGACACGTGCTCCTGGCGGCCGTGGTTGGGCAGCGCGGTCGGCCCGCGGTCCCGGACGAACGTGCGCCCGCCCCAGAAGTTCGCGCCGGCGACGTCGGGCACCGCCACGCTCACGCCCAGGTGGTGCGCGTGGTCGGCGGGCTGGAACTCGGTGACCACGGTGCCGCCCAGGGTGCGCACCGGGTGCAGGTAGGGGCGGGGGGAGAGCCCCGGCTCCAGGTCGGTGCCGTCATGGTGCGCGGCCAGGACGAGCCCGTCGCGCCGCAGTTCGAGGGCGGGCGGCGCCCCCGCGGCCCCGGCGGGCTCGTCCCCGGATCGCTGGTCGGTCATCGCGGCACCTCCACGTCGCCGGCGGCCTGTCCCGTCGCGGCCCAGCCGGCGCCGAGCTCGGAGAACAGTGCGAAGCGGCGCGCGCTCTCCTCGACCAGCTCCGACACACCGTGCACCACCCGGTGCACACCGTCCTCGGCCACCTCCACCTCCTGGGCCGCCAGGGGGATGGGGCGGGGCTCCGGGGCGGTGCGGACCGCCTCCAGGACCGTCATGAAACCCCGGGTGTCCTCGCACGGCACGAGCAGCGGGACGCCCTCGCGCAGGTGCGCCACCAGGTTGCGCAGCAGGTCGGTGCGCGGGTGGACCTCGGCCACTGGCGGCTCTCCCGGCCGCTCCAGCACGACCTCGTCCAGCGTGTAGTTGAGCCGGATCCGCCCGGACTCGCCGTACACCGTGACGTGCGGCTCCTCGCGGCGGGGCGCGCACAGGGTGGCCGCCACGGTGACGGGCGTCCCGTCCGGGGCGCGCAGCCGCACGCAGGAGGTGTCGTCGGCCTCGATCTCGTGGGCGTGGAACAGCTCCACCTCGACCTCCGCGCCGAGCGCCCGGTGGGCGCCGCCCAGCACGAGCGCGGTCGCCACCGCGTGCGCCAGGGGGTTGGTCAGCACACCGTCGACGACGTCCCGGCCGTCCAGCCGGCGGCGTCCCGCCCAGTCCGCCCGCGCGTAGTAGGCGGAGGTGCGCACCCAGGCGCCGGCGGCCCCGATCCCGCGCACCGCGCCGATCGCGCCGGAGGACACGAGTTCGCGCACCGCGCCGATCGCGGCGGAGCCGAGGCTCTGGAATCCGATCTGGCAGGCCAGGCCGGTGCCACGGACCCGCTCGCACAGCGCGTGGAACTCCGCCAGCGTCGCGGTCGGCGGCTTCTCCAGCAGCACGTGGGCGCCGTGCGTGAGCGCGATGTCGGCCAGCGGCAGATGGGTGTGGATGGGGGTGGCGATGACGGCGGCCTCGGCGGCGGTGCGCTCCAGCAGCGCCGCGAGGTCACCGGACTGCTCGACCCCGGCCAGGTCGCCGAGCGCCTGCGCGGTGACCGGAACGCGGTCGCAGACCCCCGCCAGCTCCACCAGGCCGTTCGCGGCGAGCCGCCGGATGTTGCGCAGATGCCATGCCCCGTGGCCGTTCGCTCCGACCAGGACTACCCGCACCGGCGCCGCTCCGCCGCTCCCGCCGTCCACGCCACCAACTCCTCGATCTTTGGAAAGCGCTTGCCGAGTCAATCTAGACAGCGCGGTGATCCGGTGTCAACGGCTACGGGCTCCGCGTGGCCCCTACCTCGGGCGGGGGCCGCGCGGGCACCCAGCGTTAAGAAACCGGACACGCTCGGCCAACGACGCCCCCCGCCCCG
>NZ_QEIO01000163.1 GCF_003336425.1 Marinitenerispora sediminis
GCCCCCGCCCGCGCGGCCGCACCGCGCCGGCCGGCACCTCCCACTGGCACCGCCTGGCAGGAGACCGCAGTGACCCTGATCAGCAAACCCGGAACCGACTGGACCTCCGTCTACCGACAGTGCCGCGAGGCGGCCCCCGAGGCGTTCGGCGCCGACCGCGCCCTCAACCACTGGGGCGGCCGGTGGCGCGCCGACGGCGAGCCGCGGCCGGCGTTCTCCCCGGTCGACGGCTCGCAGATCGCCGGGCCGCCCATGGTGGGCGCGGAGATCGCCGCGGCCGCGGTCGCCGCCGCGGCCGCCGAGCACCGGCGCTGGCGCCGGGTGCCGCTCGCCGAGCGCCGCCGGCGGGTCGCCGCCGCCCTCGACGCCTGGGAGGAGCACCGCGACCTGCTCGCCCTGGCGCTCGTCTGGGAGATCGGCAAGCCGTGGCGGCTGGCCTGCCAGGACGTCGACCGCGCGATCTCGGGCGTCCGCTGGTACCTGGACGAGATCGACGGCATGCTGCGCGGCCGCACACCGCTGGACGGCCCGGTCAGCAACATCGCGAGCTGGAACTATCCCATGAGCGTGCTCGCGCACGCCATGTGCGTCCAGGCGCTGGCGGGCAACGCCGCCATCGCCAAGACCCCCACCGACGGCGGCCTGGTGTGCCTCACCCTCGCGGTCGCCCTGGCGGTCCGCGAGGGACTGCCGTTCACCCTGGTCAGCGGCGGCGGCCGCGACCTGTCCCCGGTCCTGGTGCGCGGCGCCGAGATCGGCTGCGTCTCCTTCGTCGGCGGCCGGGACGCCGGAGGCCAGGTCGCGACCGCGCTCGCCGACCTCGGCCGCCGGCACGTCCTGGAGCAGGAGGGGCTGAACTGCTGGGGCGTGTGGGAGTTCAGCGACTGGGACACCTTCGCCGGCCAGGTCCGCCGCACCTTCGACTACGGCAAGCAGCGCTGCACCGCCTACCCGCGCTTCGTCGTGCAGCGCGACCTGTTCGACGCGTTCCTCGCCGCCTACCTGCCGGCCGTGTCGTCGGTGCGCTTCGGGCACCCGCTCGCCGTGTCCGGCCCGGACGAGGACCTGCCGGAACTCGACTTCGGGCCGCTGATCAACGCCGCCAAGGCCAAGGAGCTCCGGGACCAGGTCGCGCACGCCGTCGCCCGCGGGGCCATCCCGCTCTACCGGGGCTCCCTGGACGGCGGCCGCTTCCTGCCGGGCCAGAACACCGACGCCTACCTGGCACCGGTCACCCTGCTGGAGCCGCCGCGCTCCTCTCCGCTGTTCCACGCCGAACCGTTCGGCCCGGTCGACTCGATCGTGCTGGTGGACACCGAGGCCGAGCTGCTCGCCGCCATGAACGCGAGCAACGGCGCGCTGGTCGGCAGCGTGTCCTGCGACGACGAGGACACCGCGCGCCGGATCGCCGCGGGCGTACGCGCGTTCAAGGTCGGCGTCAACGCGCCGCGCTCCCGCGGCGACCGGGCGGAGCTGTTCGGCGGCTGGGGCGACTCCTGGCGCGGCGCGTTCGTCGGCGGCCACCTGCTCGTGCACGCGGTCACCGCCGGGGGCCCGGAGGAACGCCCGCCGGGCAACTTCCCCGAGTACACGCTGCGGCCGTCGCCCGCCGCGCTCTGAACCGGGGGCGGGGTGATGCGCCCGGTCCTCGCGGGGCCGCTGCTCACGGGGCCGGCCGCCGGGCTCGCCTCCGGCGGCGGCCCCGACCTGCTCTCCGGTGCCGAGCGCGCGGCGGGGTACCTGGCACTGGCGTGGCCGCTGCTGCTCGCCGGGCTGCTGGTCGCCGCCGCGGTCGACGCGCTGGCGCCGCGGGCCCCGATCGCGCGGCTGCTCGGCGACGGGCGGCGGCCGTACCGGTCCGCGCTGGCCGGGGCGCTGCTCGGGGCGGCCGCGCCGCTGTGCGCGGGCGGGGCGGCGCCGGTCGCGGTGGCGCTGCGCCGGCGAGGAGCGCCGCTCGCGGGGGCGGTGGCGTTCTGGGCGGCCGGACCGCTGCTCAATCCGGCCGCCCTCGCGCTCTGCCTGGCGGTGCTGCCGTGGCCGTGGGCGCTCGCCCGCGCCGGCGCCGGCCTGCTGGTGGTGCTGCTCGTGGCCGGCTACGCCCGCCGCGCGGCGCCGGAGGCCAGGGCGGAGGAGCCCGCCCGCCGGCCGCCCGCCCCTCCGGCGCTCGCCGCCCGGAGGTTCGGGCGCAGCCTGGCCCGGCTCGTCCGCACCACGGTGCCCGACTACCTGCTCCTGCTGCTCGCGGTCGCGATCGCCGGCACGTGGCTGGACGGGGCCTCCTGGGCGGGCCACCCGCTCGCCGGCCCGCTCGTCGCGGCCGCCGCTGGCACGCTGCTCGCCGTTCCGTGGGGCGGCGAGATCGCGACGGCCGCGGCCCTGAGCGCCTCGGGGGCGCCCGGAGCCGCCGCGGCGGCCCTGGTGGCGCTCCCGGTCCTCGGCCTGCCCGCGCTGGCCGCGGTCCGCGCGATCGTGCCGCCCCGCCACCTCGCGCTCCTCACCGCCGCCGTCGCGGCAACGGCGGCGGCAGCGGGGGCGACAGTGGGCCTGGCCGCGTGAGTCGGCCCGCTCACCGCCGCGCGCGGAGGTGGGCCGGGCACGGTGCTTGGGCGGCGGCTCCCGGCGCCGGGAGCCCGCGGCGCGCGGCAGCGGGGGAGGCGGGGCCGGTCCGGCCGGGACGCCCCGGCCCCGGAGTCCGGGCGGCCGCCGCGCGGCGGCGGGACGCCGCTCCGCCACATGTCCGAGGTCAGTCGAGGTTCCACAGCAGCGCGTCGCCGTCGGCTCCGCCGGTGGCGAGCGTGCCGCCGTCCGGGCTGAACGCCACGGCCCGCACGTCGTCCTCGTGCCCGGCGAAAGTGGCGACCTCCTCGCCGGTGCCGGTGTCCCAGACCCGGGCGGTTCCGTCCTGGCTCCCGGTGGCGAGCCTGGCGCCGTCGGGGCTGACCGCCACCGAGAGCACCCACCCGAGGTCGTCCGCGGTGAAGGTGCGGATCTCGTCCGCGGTGTTGGTGTTCCAGAGCCGCGCGAAGCCGAGGCTGCCGGTGGCGAGCCTGGTTCCGTAGGGGCTGAACGCGACGGAGTGCACCCAGTCGACGTCGGGCCCGGTGAGGGTGGTGACTTCCTCGCCGGTGCCGGTGTCCCAGACCCGGGCGGTGTCGTCCTGGCTGCCGGTGGCGAGCCTGGTTCCGTAGGGGCTGAACGCGACGGAGTGCACGTAGGTGCCGTGGCCGGTGAGGGTGGTGATCTCCTCCCCGGTGGCGGTGTCCCACAGCCGCGCGGTGGTGTCGGCGCTGCCGGTGGCGAGCACGGCGCCGTCCGGGCTGAACGCCACCGAGAGCACGTCGCGCGCGGGGGTCGAGTCGCCCTCGTACACCCTCTCGTCGGGCAGGTCATGTCCGGCGAAGGCCGCGGTCTCCTCCCCGGTGCGGACGTCCCACAGGCGCGGGACGCCGTCGTCGCCGCCGGTCGCGAGCCTGGTGCCGCCCGGGCTGAACGCCACGGCGTTCACCGGACTACCGTGGCCGCCGAGGGCGGTGATCTCCTCACCGGTGGCGGTGTCCCACAACCGGACGGCGGCGTCGTCACCGGCGGTGGCGAGCACGGTGCCGTCGGGGCTGAACGCCACGCTGGTCACACTGCCCTCGTGGCCGGCGAGCCTGATGTCGGGGCGGTAGCGGCTCCACGCGATCGGCAGGGCGAGGAGGACCACGAGGCCGACGACCGCGGGGAGGACCCACGCCCTCCTCCGCCGCCTGGGAGCCCGGGCAGGCGCCGCCGGACCGGTCCGCCGCGGGGGTTCGTCCTCGTCGGCCCGGGCGGTCTCCATGGCGGTCCGCGCTGGAGGCGCCGTGGCCTCGGTGCCGGTGGTTCCGCCACCGCCGGGCGGGGGCCAGGAGTGGTGCGGGTCGAGCGCTTCGAAGCGCGCGAGGATCTGGTCGGGGGTGGGCCGCCGGGCGGGGTCGTGGTTCCAGCAGGCGGCGACCAGCTCGCGGATGGCGGGGTCGGGGCCGCCGGGGTCCGGCGGCGGGCTGATGAGGCGGCGCACGGTTCCCGCCATGGCGGGCGCGTTGAACGGGTTGCTGCCCGTGGCGGCGTAGGCGAGCACGGTCCCGAGGGAGAACACGTCCGAGGCCGGGCCGACGCGGGAGCCGTCGGTCTGCTCGGGGGACATGTAGGGCAGCGTCCCGAAGACCGCTCCGAGCGTGGTCATGCTGTCGGCGTCCAGCGGGCGGGCGATGCCGAAGTCGATGATGCGGGGCCCGTCGTGGGCCAGGATGACGTTCCCCGGTTTGAGGTCGCGGTGGACCAGGTCGCAGGCGTGGACCGCCCGGAGCCCCTCGGCGAGTCCGGCGGCCAGGACGTGCAGGGCGGGTGGAGCGAGGGGGCCGTGGTCGCGGACCGCCTCGTGCAGGGTCGGGCCGGGGATGTAGGCGGTGGCGATCCAGGGGGAGTCGGCGTCGGGGTCGGCGTCGACGATCTGGGCGGTGTGGAACCCGCCGACCCGGCGGGCCGCCTCGGCCTCGCGGGCGAAGCGGGCGCGGAAGCCGCTCTCCTGCGCGAGCTCCGGCCGGACGACCTTGATGACGAGCTGCCGCCCGGACGCCGTCCGCGCGAGGTAGAGCTGGCCCATGCCCCCCGAGCCCAGGCGGGCACTCAGCCGGTAGCCGCCGATGCGCGGCGGATCGGACGGGCGCAGCGGCTCCACATCGCCATCCTCCCGCCGTGGCGCGCGGGGACGGCGGGGGCCCGGCCCGTCGCGCACTCCTCCCGGCCGCGGCCGGCAGAGCTCCCTCACCATAACCGCGCCCAGCCGCCGGCGCACCTCGCGCTGCACCGGACCGCCCGGGGCAGCGGGGCGGAGCGCCGGGGCCGGCGGACCCGGTACGCACGCGGCTCCGTGCGGCACCCCTCGACAGGGTCCCGGCCCGGACAGGGCGGAGGTTCCGCGGCGCCGTGGACGGCGGCGGACCCGCCGGGCGCTCGAAAGGCGGATCCGCCGCCGCCCGCTCAGCTCGTCCGGGCCTCCTCCAGTTCCTGGAGCAGGCGCCGCTTGGACCTGGTGCCCACCATGGAGCGCACCGGCTCGCCGTCGCGGAAGACGAGCATGCGCGGGACCGACAGCACGCCGTAGGCGGTCGCCGTGCGAGGATTGGCGTCCACGTCGAGCTGGACGACCCTGGTCCGCCCGGCCTCCTGCGCGGCGACCTCGCGCAGCACCGGGGCCAGCGCCCGGCAGGGCGGGCACCAGTCGGCGGTGAACTCCACCAGCACCGCTCCGTCCGCCTTCAGGACCTCCTCGGCGAAGGTCGCGTCGGTCACCTCGGCCACGCCCGTGGTCTCGGTCATCGTCATCCTCTCAACTGGCAGCGCGGCTCGGGCTCGGGCGGGGCTTGCGCCTCGGCCTGCGCCAGCCGCGCACTCACCTGGGCGCGCACCTCCCGCAGCCGGTCCAGCAGCGCGTCGAGTTCGGCGAGCTTGTCCCGGTAGACCTCCAGGGACGCCGGACAGGAGTCCCCGGACGGATGCCCCGCCCGCAGGCACTCCACGAAGGGCCGGGTCTCCTCCAGGCCGAACCCGAAGTCCTGCAGCGTGCGGATCTGCTCCACCAGCCGCAGGTCGTCGTCGCCGTACACGCGGTAGCCGTTGACCGATCGGCGGGCCGGGAGCAGGCCCCGGGACTCGTAGTACCGCAGAGTCCGGGTGCTGGTCCCCGCCCGCTTCGCGAGTTCACCGATGCGCATGGCCACGACGCTAGACCTTGACGCTGACGTCAACGCAACGGGCCGCCGCTCCCGCGGCGGCCCGGCTGCGATCTACGTCGTCAAGGCGCTTCTCCGTGCTGTCCCGCCTGTGCCGCGGTCGTCCACGCCTTCTCCCGCAGCAGGCGCAGCCCGTTCAGCGCCACCAGGATCGTGGACCCCTCGTGCCCGGCCACGCCCAGCGGCAGCGGCAGGGTGCCGACGATGTCCCAGGTGACCAGGACCACGATCACGGTGCCGGCGATGACCAGGTTGGCGATGACCAGCCGGCGCGCCCGGCGGGCCAGGGCGACGACGGCCGGGACGGCCGGCAGCTCGTCGCGCACGACGACCGCGTCGGCGGTCTCCAGCGCGACGTCGGACCCGGCGCCGCCCATCGCGATGCCGGCGTGCGCGGCGGCCAGCGCCGGTGCGTCGTTGACGCCGTCGCCCACCACCACGACGCGCTCGCCGCGCTCGGCCAGCGCGCGCACCGCGGCCACCTTGTCCTCGGGAAGCAGCCCGGCGCGCACGTCGGTGATGCCGACCTCCTCGGCCACCCGCCGGGCGGACCGCGGGTTGTCACCGGTGAGCAGAACGGGCGGCGCCGAGGTGAGGGCGGCGCAGCCGCGCACCGCGGCGGCGGCGTCGGCGCGCACCGTGTCGCGGATCCCGAGCACGGCCACCGGGGCGCCGTCGCGGAGCACCGTCACGGCCGTGTGCCCGCGCGCCTCGACCTCGGCGATCGCCGCCGCGGTCGCGGGGTGGCCGGCGGCGTCGGGAGCGAGCCGCTCCAGGGCTCCCACGTCGACCCGGTGCCCCTCCACCGTGGCGGTCACACCCCGGCCCGGCCGTGCGGCGAACCCCGACGCCGGCGGGAGGACGGCGCCGGTCGCGGCCGCGGCCGCCACCACCGCGCCCGCGAGCGGGTGCTCGCTGCCGCGCTCCACCGCGGCGGCCAGCCGCAGGACCTCGGCCTCGGAGAGAGCGCCCGGAGCGGTCACCCGGACCTCGGCGACGGCGGGCCGGCCCTCGGTGAGGGTGCCGGTCTTGTCCAGCGCGACGACGGAGGTGTCGGCCAGGCGCTCCAGCACCACGGCGTTCTTCACGAGCACGCCGTGCCGGCCGGCGTTGGCCATGGCGGCGAGCAGCGGCGGCATGGTGGCGAGCACGACCGCGCACGGCGAGGCGACGATCATGAACGTCATGGCGCGCAGCAGCGCCGACTCCAGGTCGGCGCCGAACAGCAGCGGCACCGTGAACAGCGCGATCGTGGCGGCGACCACGCCCACCGAGTAGCGCTGCTCGAAGCGCTCGATGAACAGCTGGGTCCGGGCCTTGGTCGCGGAGGCGCGCTCCACCATGGCGACGATCCGGGCCACCACGCTGTCATGCGCCGGGCGGCCCACCCGCACCCGCAGCGTCCCGGAGCCGTTCATGGTGCCGGCGAACACCTCGTCGCCCGCGAACTTGGCCACCGGCATCGCCTCGCCGGTGATGGTGGCCTGGTCCACCTCGCTGCCCCCGTCGAGGACCTCGCCGTCGGCGGCGATCCGCTCGCCCGGCCGGACCAGCAGTTCGTCACCGACGGCGAGGTCGACGGCCGCGACCGGCTCCTCGCCGCCGTCCGGCAGCAGCCGGGTGCCGCGCTCGGGGGCCAGCGCGAGCAGGCCGCGCACGGAGTCCTCGGTGCGGCGGGTGGCCAGCGCCTCCAGCGCGCCGGACGTGGCGAAGATGATGATGAGCAGCGCACCGTCGAAGACCTGCCCGATCGCGGCGGCGCCGGCGGCCGCCACGACCATGAGCAGGTCCACGTCCAGTGACCGTTCGCGCAGCGCGCACAGGCCCGCCCACGCGGGTTCCCAGCCACCCGCGGCGTAGCAGGCCAGGTAGAGCGACCAGTACAGCCACGCGGGCGCGCCGGCGGCGTGCGCGGCCGCCGCGACGGCGAACAGCGCGAGGGCGGCGGCCGCCCAGCGCGCTTCGGCGAGCGCGAACAGCGGGGTGCGGTGGCGGGGGAGCGGCGCGCCGCGGCCGGGTGCCCGGCGCTCGCCGGCCACGGAGGTGGTCATGGAGTCCTCCCAGAGGGTCGACCGGTGAACGCGACACACGATACACGCTTATATGAAGATGTCTTCATGCGTTCATTATGGGAGGTGCGGCGGGGCCGCCGCGCCGTGCTCGGTGCTCACCTACCATGGACGCCATGGGGCACAAGGCGGCGAACGCGGACGGTACGGCCTCGCGCGGCGGGAACGGGTCCGCGGAGGCCGCCGGGCCGGCGCGCCTGGACGCGGCCGGCGCCGCGAAGGTCGCCGAGACGCTGCAGGCCCTGGCCGCTCCGAGCCGGCTGCTGATCCTCACCGCGCTGCGCGGCGGTCCGCGGACCGTGGGGGAGATCGTCGACGCGGTGCGCCTGTCGCAGTCCGCGGTCTCCCACCAGTTGCGGCTGCTGCGCACGCTCGGCCTGGTCACCGCCACCCGCGACGGGCGCAGCGTCAGCTACGCGCTGTACGACCACCACGTCGCGGAGCTGCTGGACCAGGCCGTCTACCACACCGAGCACCTGCGGCTCGGGCTGGTCGACCGCTGACTCCGGCCCTCGCGCCGCGGGGCGCCGGAGGCGGGGAGGGGCTCGCGGCCGGGGTGTGCCGGCGGCGGGCCGGCGCGGATCCGGGGTCGGTGGATCGGGACACTCGCGCGGCACGCGCGGTTCCGCGGGGTACCCCTGGTCTATAGTGACGCTGTGCAGTCGTTCAGGTACGTAGAGTCACGTGCCGACGGGGTGACCCACCGAGGTCGTGTGGAGCGGACCACCACGCGGATCTTCCGCAACGCCTGGGAGGCGCTCGCGCCGCCCGACCTGGGCACATGGGAGCCGCGGCTCAGCGTCAGCGTGGTGATCCCCGCCCGGGGGGACCAGCAGGAGCTCGACCTCGCGCTGGCCGCGCTCGCCGCGCAGACCTATCCGGCGCACCTGCTGGAGGTGGTCGTGGTGGATGACCACTCCCGCGCACCGCTGCGGTTGCCCGCACGGCGCCCGGCCAACTGCCGGGTCGAGCGGGCGCCCCTCACCGGCATCGGCGCCGGGCACGCCCGCGCCTACGGGGCCCACGTCACTTCCGGCGAGATCATCTGCTGGCTCGACCCCGACGTCGTCACTGACCCGTGGCACGTCGAGGCGCACGCGCGCTGGCAGCACCTGCACCCGGAGTGCGTCACCCTCGGCCAGGTCGGGTTCCCGGTGCGGCGTCCGCGGACCCCCGAGGAGGTCGTGCGGCTGATCGGGGACGGGGACCTGGGGGAGTCGCTCGGCGAGGCGCGCGGCCATCCGTGGGTACGGCGGGTGCTGGAGCGCACCGACGACCTGCGTGACGCCGACCACCTCGGATTCCACGCCCACGTGGGCGTGTCGGCGGCGCTGCGCCGCTCGCTGTACGAGGCCGCCGGCGGCGTGGACCCCTCGCTCACCCTCGGCCAGGACACCGAGTTCGGCTACCGGCTGTGGCAGGCGGGCGGGGTGTTCCTCCCGGAGCCGCGGGCGCGCGGCTGGCACGTCGGCGTGGGCTCCTCGGCCCGCACCCGGGTGCCGTCACCGCGGTTCCGGCACGCCGTGCTCGCCGACCTGATGCCGCACCCGCGCTGCTTCCGCGACGCCGACGGCGGCGGCCGCGGCCGCAGGGTGCCGCTGGTGCGGGTCGTGGTCGAGGTGGCGGGTGCCCGCTACGAGCTGGTCCGGGCGTGCGTGGACCGCGTACTCGACGGCACCGAGCGCGACCTGGCGGTCACCCTTGTGGCCGACTGGGAGAACGCCGCCGGGTCGGACACCGCGGACCCCGCCGACCCCCGGCCGGACCCCCGCCTGGAACTGCGCCTGATCCAGGCCAACTACCTGGGCGATCCGCGGGTCGCCTTCGCGCCGCACGCGCCGCGTACCGGCTTCCCCGCGCCGTACCTGCTGGAGCTGCCGGTGGGTGTGGGCGTGGGCCCCGACACGGTGGGCCGCCTGGTGGCCAGGGCCGAGCGCGCCCGCGCCGGGCTGACCGAGCTCACCGTCCCGGACGCCGGTGGCATGCCGGGGCTGCGCCTGTGGCGGACCCGCGCGTTGGCCCGCGCGCTCCGGGTCCGCGGGGCGCATGAGCCGCTCGCCGACGCGGTGGCCGAGGTGCACGGCCGGTTCCGGGTAGAGGCGGCGGAGCAGGAGCTGACCGACCTGGCCGCCCTGCCGGTGGAGGAGCTGCGCGTCGCGGTGTGGTCGAGCGCGGACGGTGCGGACGGCTCGGCCGGCAGCGCCGGGGCCGCGGGCGGGACCGGCGAGCCGGACACCCGCCCGGAGGAGGCCGACGGTGCGGGGACGGGACGGTTCCGCGGCCTGGCACGCGCGGTGGGCCGGGCACTCCGGCCGCCGCGCGGTCGGCGGCGCCGCGGGCAGGGGGGCACCGAGGAGGCCGCGGCCTGACGAGAGGCTCCGGGCCGGCGCGCCCTCGCCGCGGGCCGCGAGGGCGGCGGCCGGCGCGGCGGCCCCGGAGGCCGCGAGGGCGGCGGCCGCGTCCGGTGTCCGCCCGGGAGGTGATCGGTGGCGGGGAGCCCGAGCGCGCCGCGCGCGACGTGCGTGCGGGCGTTCGGTGCACCGGCCGAGCGGCGCCCCGCAGCGGCCCGCGGTCCGCGGTCGCGCGTCCGGGAGTGAGGGAGCCACGTGTTGCTCGCCCGCGGTCGCCGCGCGCCCGTGCGCCCATGCGCCTGGCGGGTGCCGAACGCGCCGGCGGCGCGGGCCGCCGGGGACGGATGCCGGCCGCCGTCCGGAAGCGGACGGGCCGCGCCACGGTGGGCCGGGCGTCCTCGTCGCGGGACCGGTCTCGTCGGGCCGGGCGGTGGCCGCGGTCGCCACCCCTGCTCACGGTCGGGTGCCGGCGGCCCGCTCCGCTGACCGCGCACGGGAGCGCAGCGGGGAGAGCCAGGCGAGGACCACGCCCACCGCCAGGATCGCGAGCCCGATCGACAGACCGCCGCGCGGACTCGCCGACGTCACCGCGACCGCGCCGGCCAGCGCGGCCCCCAGGGGCTGGCCCAGTCCCCACGACAGCATGCGCGCCGTCGTGTTGACCCGGGACTGGAGGTGGTCCGGGCTGACCTGCTGGCGGTAGCTGACGGCGTTGATGACCACGACGCTGTAGGCGGCCCCCCACAGGGCCCCGGCCGCGGTCGCCGCCAGCCAGTGCCCGCTCAGCACCACCAGCAGGCCGCACAGCAGCGAGGCCGGCAGCGCGCCGAGGGCGACGCGCGGCGCGCCGAAGCGGTCGCTGAGCCGGGGCGCCAGCCAGCTGGCGGCGAGCGCGCCCACGCCCCAGCAGCTGAAGAGCGCCGCGAGCCGCGGGTCACCGGACGCGGCGACGCCCAGCGTCCGGTCGGACCAGGGGACGAGCATCGCCACCCACGCACCGCTGGCCGCGGAGTGGGTGGCCCCCACCAGGGTCAGGGTGCGCACGACCGGGTCGGTGAAGAGGAAGCGCAGGCCGGCCCCGATGTCGGCCGCCATACCGCGCACGGCCGGGCGGGGGG
>NZ_QEIO01000164.1 GCF_003336425.1 Marinitenerispora sediminis
GCGCTGTTGAGTTCTCAAGAAGCAACCGCTAACCCGTATACAAGCCGACCAGATCCAACCGGTCCCGCTCTTCTATCGAGGCGGCGTCTCCGCTTTGTTTTTCAGGCTTTCCTGTCCGCCACTCTAGCAGAGCTTCCGGACTTGGGCCAACCCTTCTACCTTACTCCCGATCCTTCCTCTGTCAAGATCAGAGGCGCTCTCTGGAGTGATTCCACTCTACCGCGTGTCCGTCAGTGCTCTGACCGACTCACCGTGTGGAGTGGGGGTGAACCGGCCGGCCGCGACACTCGGTCGCGTTCGGTTCCCGGTTCTCTCAGCCTACCCCCTCCGCGCAGTGCGTCGGACGGTTCGACCGAAGATCGTCTCCGGTTTCCATGACCTGGCCTTTCGGCTGTTGGTCCGGGCTTCCCGGCGACGTCGAAGACTCTAGCGGAGGTTCGCGGTATTGACGAACCGAAGCCGTCCGCAGCCCGTGCCGTGTCGGCGTTCTGGACGCGCGGCGCGACGTCCCGGACCGCGCTCACCGGGGCCGCGGCCGCGCGTCGCACTCTCCGTGCGCGGCCGCGGACCACGGGAACGGGGACGCCTACAGCTTCTCGATCGGCGCGAACTTCACCAGGAAGTCCTTCTCGCCGATGTCGGCTCCGAAGTCGATGCGGGCCTTGGTCTTGTCCCCCGCACCGTCGACCAGCAGCACGGTGCCCATTCCGAACGAGTCGTGGGTGACCTTGTCGCCCGGGCTCAGGGTGGGGACGTCGCGGGACGGCCGGCGGGACGGCGCGGACGGCATCCGCATGCGGGTGGGGGCCGCCGCGATGGACGACTCCGCGCGGCGCCACTCCACGAGTTCCTTCGGTACCTCGTCGAGGAACCGGGACGGCGGGTTGTACGCCGGCGTCCCCCAGGCGCTGCGCACGGCCGACCGCGTGACGAACAGCCGCTCCTGGGCGCGGGTGATGCCCACGTAGGCGAGCCGCCGCTCCTCCTCCAGGGCCGTGCGGTCGCCGAGGGTCCGGGCGTGCGGGAAGACACCGTCCTCCAGGCCGGTCAGGAAGACCACCGGGAACTCCAGGCCCTTCGCCGAGTGCAGGGTCATCAGCGTGACGACGCCGCCGTGCTCGTCGGTGTCGGGAATCTGGTCGGCGTCGGCCACCAGCGAGATCTGCTCCAGGAAGTCGACGAGCGTCGCCTCCCCCGCCGGCTCCTCGTCCGCCTCCTCGTCCGGCTCCTCGCCGAGCGGACCGGTGAAGGTGTTCTCGAACTCCCGGGCGACCTGGACGAACTCCTCCAGGTTCTCCAGGCGGCTCTCGTCCTGCAGGTCCTTGGAGTTGGCCAGCTCGGACAGGTAGCCGGTGCGCTGCAGCACCGCCTCGACGATCTCCGCCGGACTGCTGTCCGGGACCAGCGCGGTCAGCTCGTCCAGCAGCGCGACGAACTCGCGGACGGCCTTCAGCGACCGGGTGGCGATGCCCGGAGCCTCCTCGGCGCGGCGCAGCGCGCGGGCGAACGAGACGCGCTCACGGGCCGCGAACAGCTCGATCATGGCCTCTGCCCGGTCGCCGATGCCGCGCTTGGGGACGTTCAGGATGCGGCGCAGGCTCACCGTGTCCTCGGGGTTCGCCAGCACCCGCAGGTAGGCGAGGATGTCGCGGATCTCCTTGCGCTCGTAGAACCGCACACCGCCGACGATCTTGTACGGCAGGCCGGTGCGGACGAACACGTCCTCGAAGACCCGGGACTGCGCGTTCGTGCGGTAGAAGACCGCGACCTCCCCCGGAGCGCACACCCCCTCGTCGGTCAGCCTGTCGATCTCGCCCACGACGAACGCCGCCTCGTCGTGCTCGTTGTCGGCGACGTAGCCCACGATCGCCGGGCCGTCGCCCTGCTCCGACCAGAGGTTCTTGGGCCGGCGCTCGGCGTTGCGGGCGATCACCGCGTTCGCCGCGGTGAGGATGTTCTGGCTGGAGCGGTAGTTCTGCTCCAGCAGGACCGTCCGGGCGTCCGGGTAGTCGCGCTCGAACTCCAGGATGTTGCGGATCGTGGCGCCGCGGAACGCGTAGATCGACTGGTCCGCGTCGCCGACCACGCACAGCTCGGCCGGCGGGACCACCGCGTCGGGGCCGCCCTCGCCTACCAGCGCGCGGACGAGTTCGTACTGGGCGTGGTTGGTGTCCTGGTACTCGTCGACGAGGATGTGGCGGAAGCGCCGCCGGTAGTGCTCGGCCACGTCCGGGAAGATCTGCAGCAGGTTGACCGTGACCATGATGAGGTCGTCGAAGTCCATGGCGCCGGCCTCGTGCAGCCGCCGCTGGTACAGCGTGTAGGCCTCGGCGAGCTTCTTCTCCTGCTCGCTCTGCGCCTGGCCGGCGAAGGTGTCGTAGTCGACGAGCTCGTTCTTGAGGTTGGACACCTGCGCGGAGAACGACTTGGGCGGGTAGCGCTTGGGGTCGAGGTCGAGCTCCCGGCAGACCAGCTGCATGAGGCGCTGGGAGTCGGCGGAGTCGTAGATGGTGAAGCTGCTCGGATAGCCCAGCCGGCCGGCCTCGCGGCGCAGGATGCGCACGCACGCGGAGTGGAACGTCATCACCCACATGGCGTTGGCGACACGGGAGCCGATGATGTTCTCGATCCGCTCCTTCATCTCGGCCGCGGCCTTGTTGGTGAAGGTGATCGCCAGCACCTCGCCCGCGCGCACCCCCCGCTCCGCCAGCAGGTGGGCGATGCGGTGCGTGAGCACGCGGGTCTTGCCGGACCCCGCGCCGGCGACGATCAGCAGCGGACTGCCGGAGTGCGTCACCGCGCTCCGCTGGGGTTCGTTCAGGCCGTCGAGTAGCAGCTGTTGGGAGGACACCTCATCAAGACTACGGCGGTCGGCGCCCCGGCGTCCGCTCTGCCCGTTCACCACCACGGGAGACCGCCCCACCCGTTCACCACCACGGGAGACCGCCCCACCCGTTCACCACCACGGGAGGCTTCACCAGCCCACCACGTACCGCACGACCGACCCCCGGGCGGTGCCCCCTAAGCTCGTTCTGGCCCACGGGCCGGAACGGCACGAACTGGACATGGAATCGGGGTGGACCGTGCAGGTCTTCGTTGACTGCGACCCGGGCATCGACGACGCGTTGGCGCTCGCCTACCTGGCCGCGCAGCCGGAAGTGCGGCTGGTGGGGGTGGGGACGGTGTACGGCAACAACGCGGTCGACGTCACCACGGACAACGCGCTGCGGCTGCTGGAGCTGTACGGCGCCCGCGATGTCCCGGTGGCCGCCGGGGCCGGCCGGCCGCTGGTGCAGCCGCCGAGCCTCGCCGAGAGCGTGCACGGACGCAACGGCCTGGGCGACGTCGTCACCCCGGGCCCGCAGGGCACGGCCGTCGCCGAGTCGGCGGCCGAACTGCTGGTGCGGCTGGTGCGCTCCGCGCCGGGTGAGATCGACGTGCTCGCGCTGGGGCCGCTGACCAATCTGGCGCTGGCGCTCGGCCTGGAGCCGGAGCTGCCGCGGCTGGTGCGCCGACTGGTCGTCATGGGCGGCGCGGTGCAGGTGCCGGGCAACGTCACGCCGTGGGCGGAGGCCAACGTCAGCAACGACCCGGAGGCCGCCGAGGTGGTGCTCGGCGCCGGGTTCGACCTCACCCTGGTGGCACTCGACGTCACCATGCGGACGCTGGCCGACGCCGCATGGTTGGACGAGCTCGCGGCGGTGCCCGGCGAGCGCGCGGCCATGTCGGCGAGATTCCTCGACTTCTACACCGGGTGGTACAGCCGGGCCCTCGGCGAGCGCGCCTGCGCGATGCACGACCCGCTCGCGGCGGCGATCCTGGTCGACCCCGCGCTCGTGACGGAGTCCGCCGAGGTCCCGGTACGGGTGGAGCTCCGGGGCGAGTACACCCGCGGCCTCACCGTGGCGGACCTGCGGCGGTGGTCGCCGGACTCCGACTCCCGGCCGGCGGTCACCCTCGCCACCGAGGTGAACTCCGCCGAGTTCCTCAAGCGGATGCTGAACGCCCTCCGGTAACGCGGCCCGGTGACGGCGGTGCCCCGGTCCCGGCGCCGCCCGTGCGCCGCCGGGTCGCCCCCCGGCTCAGACGAGCTTGCGGGCGGTGGCCCAGCGGCTCAGCTCGTGGCGGTTGGAGAGCTGGAGCTTGCGCAGCACCGAGGAGACGTGCGTCTCGACCGTCTTCACCGAGATGAACAGCTCCTTCGCGACCTCCTTGTAGGCGTAGCCGCGCGCGATCAGCCGCAGGACCTCGCGCTCGCGCTGGGTCAGCCGGTCGAGTTCGGGGTCCATCGGGGGCGCGTCGGTGGCCGCGAAGGCGTCGAGCACGAAGCCGGCCAGCCGCGGAGAGAAGACGGCGTCGCCGTCGGCCACCCGCACGATGGCGCTGGCGAGCTCCTTCCCCGAGATGGTCTTCGTGACGTAGCCCCGGGCTCCGCCGCGCACCACGCCGATGACGTCCTCGGCCGCGTCCGAGACCGACAGGGCCAGGAACCGGATCTCGGGGTGCCGGGCGAGGACCCGCCGCAGCACCTCCACTCCGCCGCCGCCGGGCAGGTGCACGTCGAGCAGCACCAGGTCGGGGCGCTGCTCGCTGATGACGCTGACCGCGCTGTCGACGTCCCCGGCCTCGCCCACGACGTCGACCGCGTCGCCGAGTTCGCCGCGCACGCCGCTGCGGAACAGCCGGTGGTCGTCCACGATGACGACACGGGGGACGGCGCCGCCGCTGGCAAAACTGTTCTCTTCTCCCACGCCTGGGACTCTACCCACCAGCGGGGGCCGGCGGGTGGCCGGTGCCGGGCGCGGCCGGTCAGCCGGCCGGGTCGGGGGTGCGCGGCATGCGCAGCTGCACCTCCGTCCCCTCACCGGGCGCGGTGCGGATACGGGCGCTGCCGCCGTGCCGCTCCATGCGCCCGATGATGGAGCCGCGCACGCCCATGCGGTCCGGTGGCACCTCGCCGAGGTCGAAGCCGGCTCCGCGGTCGCGGATGAAGAAGAGCACCTCATCGGGCTCCACCTCCCCGAACACCGAGACCTGGTCCACACCCGCGTACTTGGAGGCGTTGACCATGGCCTCGCGCGCGGCGCGCAGGGCGGCGCGGATCCCGTCGTCGATCGGGCAGTCGCCCACGCACACCACCTCGATCGGCACACCGTGCGCCTCCTCGACCTCCGCGGCGACCCGTTCGAGGGCCGGGGTGACGGTGGTCTCGGCGTCGGCCGGCCGCTGGTAGAGCCAGCTGCGCAGGGCCCGTTCCTGGACGCGGGCGAGCCGCTGCACCTCGCGGGGGTCCTCGGCGCGGCGCTGGATCAGGGTGAGGGTGTGCAGGACCGAGTCGTGGATGTGCGCGGCGAGTTCGGCGCGCTCCTGGTTGCGGATGCGCTCCCTGCGCTCGCGGTCGCGTTCGCGGACCAGCCCGATGATCCACGGCGCCGCGATGACCGCGATGCCGGCGAGGATGGTGAAGGCGAAGGAGAGGCCCGCGCGGGCGTCCTGGAGCTGCTGCTGGAACGCGAGGAAGCCGGTGGCTCCGATGACGACCAGCAGGACGCCCGCGCCGGTGCGGAGCAGGCTCTTGCGCTCGCGGACGACGCTGGTGCTGACCCACTGGCTGCGCTCGGCCGGGTTGGCCTGCTGCCACAGGATGGCGGCGCCGAGGGTAGCGAACACGAGGAACCAGAGCAGCGGATCGAACACGCCGCCGAACAGCAGGAACAGCGCGCCGAAGCCGGTGGCGAGCGCCATGTAGGCGATCAGCTGGCTGATGTCGCGCCCCCTGCGCCGGACGCGGGCGCCGGCGTCCGGCGCGGGCCGGTCGTCGGTCTCCGGCTCGACCGGGACGAAGAAGACCAGGGTCAGATACACCGCGATCCCGATGCCGCCGATGCCCAGGGCCAGCAGCGCCAGGCGGGTGACCACCGGGTCGATCCCCAGGTGGCGGGCCAGCCCGGAGCACACGCCGGCGAGCAGCCGGTCGTGGCGACCGCGGTACAGCCGTGGCGGCCCGTCGGTGCGGCTCGCCGTCTCGGTCAACGCCTCTCCTCGCATTCGTCGGCTTCTGTCCAGGATGCCCGCTGCCGCGACCGCCGGCATCAGGGGCCGGCCCCGGACGGCCCCCGCTCGCCGCCGCCCCGGTTCAGGGTGGGCTCAGGGTCGTCCCGGATGGGAAGAGGGACCGGCGGAGGGTGACGATGGATGGCATGCAGCAGGACGACAGCCGGGGCGGCGGCGCGCGGCAGGGCGCGGCGCCGGCCTCCGCCGCGGGCGCGCCGACGGGCGGCGCGGAGCGGGAACTGCGCAGGGACGACGCGGCCGGTGTGCTCACGGGGGTGTGCGCCGGCCTCGGCGCCTACACGCGGACCGATCCGGTCGTGTGGCGCGTCGGGTTCGTGATGACGGCCCTGGCGGGCGGCACCGGCCTGTGGCTGTACCTCGCGGCGTGGGTGATGATGCGGGACTCCCGCGGCGGGCCGGCGATGATCGAGCAGCTGCTGAACCGCCGGCTGGTGGCGGAGGCGGTGCTGGCGGTGCTCGGCGTCGGACTCGCCGCGGCGACGGCGCTCAGCCTGGTGGGCGGGTTCAGCTGGGGCACCCTGGTACTGGCGACCCCGCTGATCCTGGGCCTGCTGACCACGCACAACCGCGGGGTGGACCTGCGGGCGACGATGCGCGACCTGCCCGGGTGGCTGCGGTCCAGGGAGCCGGCGCCCTCCGCGCCGGCGCCGCCGCCCGCGCCGTCCTACTACAACCCGGCGCAGCCGTGGGCGGCCGCGCCGAGCGGGCCGATCGACCTCGCGGTCGTGGGGGGCGAGCAGAAGGCGTCGGGGGAAGGCGAGACCGAGGAGGACGAGCGGGGGGACGGCGGAACGGGCGGGGGCTGCGGCCGCGGCACCCCGGGGGCGGGTGACCGCACGCACGTCCGGGGCGCTCGGAAGGGCGACGCCCGCAGGCGGCGCGGAGGGGTCCCGCTGCTGTCGGTGGTGCTGTGGACCGTGTTCGCGGGCGTACTGGCGGTGTTCGCGATCGAGGGCGGGACGGCGTGGTCGTCGCTGGTGGACCCGCGCACCGGCCCGGTGTATCTCGGGGGTGCGCTGCTGCTGGTGGGGCTCGCGCTGGTGGCGGCGGCATGGGTCGGCCGGGGTGGCGGGCTCATCGCGACCGGCACGCTGCTGGCTCTGGCGCTGGTGGCGGTCGCGTCGCTCGACGTGGCGGCCCTGCGGGTCGGCGACCCGGTGTGGCGGCCGACCTCGGCGGCACAGGCGGAGCGGCCGTTCCATCTGTCGGCGGGCTCGGCGGTGCTCGACCTCACTGGGCTGCCGCTGGAGCAGGGGCAGCGGGTGTCGGTGCGCGCGGACGTCGGCCTCGGTGTCATGGAGGTCCTGGCGCCGGAGACGGCCCGGGTGACCGTCCGGGGTCGGACTTGCGTCGGCGCGATCCAGGTCGGCGAGGTGCGCCGTTCCGGCGTCCGGCTCACCGTTGACGAGACGCTGGAGCCGGTGCCGTCCGGCCCGGACCGGGCGGACGACAGCGCGCGGTCCGAACCACGGCCCGAGCCGGCCGGCGAGCCGCCCACGCTGGTGCTCACGTTGGTGTCTCACGGCGGCGATATGGAGGTGCGCCATGTCCCGGCGTAGGACCGACTGGGGTTCACTGGTCGCGGGGCTGCTGTTCATCCTGCTCGGCGTCGGTTTCGTGGCCCGGGGCACGACGAACTGGGGCTTCGACGCGATGTGGGTGCTGCCGGTGCTCGCCGTCGGCCTGGGCGTCGCCGGGGTGGCCCGGGCGCTGACCAGGTCGCGCGACCGGCGCCAGTCGTAGCGGCCCGGCCGTGGGCCGCGCTTCGCGCACAGCCGGGAACCGGGCGGGGCCCGCGCACGTGCGCGGGCCGGCCGATGGCGCCCGGACACGCCTTCGGGGCCGGCGGGAACGGCGGCCCACGGCCGTGCCGGACGCCGTCGCGTGCCCTGCGCGAGTCCGGGGCGGCCGGCCTGACATGGCCGTCGTGCGGCGGGGCGCTCGGACGCGGCCGGGCGGCGGCCGGGCGTCCGGCTCCTCGCCTCCGGTTCTCCGCGACGGTCTCCCGCTTCGGCCCAGGGGCCGTGGCGGACCGTCGCCTGACGCGTCGCGCTCCGGCGCACAGTTGCTCCCAGCCGCCGCCTTCGCCCGCCCGGCGCCCCCGGCGAGCAGGAGGACGCCCGCGGCCGGATCCGTGTCGGCCGGGATGCCGGGGCCTCTGCCCAGTACAGCCTCCCGGCGACGCGTGCCGCACCGGCGGACGCGAGCGGGCGGAGCGCTTTCGAGGTTCTGCCGCACCATCAGACGGTCGCGCCCGGCGGCCGCGCCTCTGATCAGCGGTTCGACCGGCGACGTCACGCGGTCCGGCATGGTGCGGAGGTCGGGGCCGGCCATCGGCCCGTCGGCGCCCGCCGCGAGCGGGCGGCGCCGACGACGGTGAACGCGCCGCCGGCTCCGCCCGGTGGGGCAGCGGCGGGGCAGCGCGGCCCGGACCATCCGCTCGGGACCGGCGGCCAGGAACGCCAGCTCTTCGGGGACCGGGTCAGCGGAGGCGGGGGACGGGTCCCCGCTCCGATGCGGCGGTGGGCGCGCCGCACGCGGGTGGGGTTGGAAGAACGGCACGCCGCGGGTCTTCCCAGGCCCGGATCCGGCCGGCCGGGTGGCGTCGCGGCCGGGCCCGGTCTCCCCGTCCGAGGCGCCCGACCAGCACGGGCCGGCTCTGATGCCTAATGGGAGCGGCGGGCCGCTGGACGGGCCCGCCCGCTCTCCGGCGCGGTTGGAGCCGGCCCTGCGTCCCGAGGGCGGACCCGGGCCGGGCGGCCGGGCCGGCTGCGGCCGAAGGACGGGGCGGAGACGCTCCGCAGCCTATTCGATCTTTCTAGTAGGAATTGTGGTTAACTTGTTCGCATGCACGTCACCGCTGTGATCGAGACGGCATGGCATCGGGGAGAGGTCTTCGACGAGAACTGTCGGCACGCCCGTTGGGCACCGCTGCCAGGACTCACCGCCGACCCGAGATCGAGATGACATGACCATCGCGGAATCACCCGCGCGCTCCTACGGACCGACACCGCTCACCCTGGACGAGCTGGTCGAGCTGACCAGGGCCACCGCGGAGGAGGTGCGCGCCGGACTGCACGAGATCCACTTCGACGCCGAGCACCGCTGGTCGGTGCGGCTGCGCAGTGACACCTACGCCGACATCTGGCTGATCACCTGGACTCCGGACCAGTCGACCACCCTGCACGACCACGCCGGTTCCCTCGGCGCGCTCACCGTCGTCGACGGCGTGCTCACCGAACGGGTGTGGCGGGTCGCCGCCGGGGGCGCCGGGCTACACGACCGGGCACTGGTCGCCGGCCGCGGAGTGGCGTTCCCCGTCGGGTACGTGCACGACGTCGTCAACACCGCCGCGGCCCCGGCGGTCAGCGTGCACGCCTACTCACCGCCGCTGACCGCGATGTCGTACTACCGGGTGGACGAGGCGGGCGCACTGCGGCGCACGCACAGCGTGCTGACACACGACCCCGAACCGGACGTGCCGACGCTCTCGGAGGTGCCCACCGGGCCGAGGCCAGCCCACCCGGACCGCGGACTGGAGGACCGATGAGCGCGATCGACGAACTGCTGGAACGGCGGCGGGCCGGCCTGGACCGGCTCACCCCGGCCGAGGCGCACGCCGCGGTCGAGCGCGGTGCCCTGCTCGTGGACACCCGCCCCGAGAGCTACCGCGCCGCGGAGGGGGCCATTCCCGGCGCGGTCGTGGTCGAGCGCAACGTGCTGGAGTGGCGGCTCGACCCGACCAGCCCGGACCGCATCCCCGAGGCGGACTCCGCGGACCGGCACATCATCGTGTTCTGCAACGAGGGGTACGCCTCCAGCCTCGCCGCCGCCGCGCTCCGGGAGCTCGGGCTGTCCCGGGCCACCGACCTCGTCGGCGGCTTCCGGGCGTGGGCGGCGGCCGGGCTACCGGTCGAGCCCGCGGCACGGGAGGGCGCCCACCCGGCCTGACGGCCACCGCGGCGAGGGCCGGCCCCGGACCGGTGGAACCGCACCGCCGGGACCGCACCGCAGCCCGATGCGGTTGACGGCGGGCTGCGGTGCTCACCACACGCGCGCTTCCGCACCGCACAGCCGTACCGGCGGGACGCTGGCTCAGCCCGGGGACCGACCATGCTCGTCAGATGAATGCAGGTGCTACAGGCCCGCCCAGTACGGGGTTTCCCACCCCCAGTACCCGTCCGCCCGCTGCCGCGGCGCGCGCGGCCCCGGAGCCTTCCCCGTCACCGCGGCGGGACGGACCCCGAACCAGCGCCCGCCACCCCGCGCCGCGGTCCCGCTGGTCCGGTCACCAGCCGAGGTACGGGCACCAGGCCGCGACCTGCCGGTCGTCGTGCAGGTAGGGCCCGCCGGGGCCATGCGCGAGGTCCACACCGTGCAGCCGGTCCAGCGCCACCTCTACGGCAGGGTCACCGCTGTCGAGGTCGAACCGGCGCGCCGCCCAACGCCGCTCCGCTTCCGTCGGCCGGCGGGAATCGCCGACGCCCTGGGGGCTGCGCCCCGGTACTGGCGTGTCTCGTCGGGGAGTCCGCCCCCGCGTTCGGCCATGGCCGCAGTGGTCGCAGCGGCCGCGCCCGGCGCGCGGTCCGGCCGGTCGGAGGTGGCCGGGCGGTGGAGGCGGGTCGGGCGTCCGGCGCGGACCGGGCGGGCCCGGACCGCCCCACGTCACCGCCTCGCCGGGAACCGCACCGGGCCCGGCGCCGCTCTTCGCCCGTCCCATGGGTGCCCGCCGAGCCCCGTCGGCACGGCCCCCGGGCAGGAGGTGCGGGATCCGGCGGGGTTCGGCGTGCCCTCTCCTCCCGCACCCGGCGGGACGGCCCTGTGATCCACCAGAGCCGCAGCGGGCAGACCCGGTGCGCTCCGCCGGACCGCTGCACGCCGTCGCCCGCCGCCGGAAACCACGCCGGCCCGCCGAGCGCAGCTCCCCCTCCCTCGTCCGAGACACGTTCCCCGCGGCCGGGACCCGGCGGCGGGGCCAAGATCCGCTCACCGCGCCGATTGTGCTATACCTCGC
>NZ_QEIO01000165.1 GCF_003336425.1 Marinitenerispora sediminis
GGTCCGATGAGCGAGCGCTACAGCCCGTCCCTCGTGGCGGAGGGGCCGCTGGTCTTCGTCTCGGGGCAGGTGCCCGAGGCGCCGGACGGCAGCGTCGCCGAGGGGGACGCCGCCGAGCAGGCGCGGCAGGCGTTCCGCAACATCGCCGCCGCGCTGGCCCCGCACGGCGCGGACCTCCGCCACGTCGTCAAGCTGACGTACTACCTGCGGCACATCGCCGACCTCGACGGCGTCCGCTCGGCGCTGGAGGAGTTCCTGGTGCACCGGCCGCGCCCGGCGAGCACCCTGGTCGAGGTCGCCGGGCTCGTGGACACCCGCTACCTCCTGGAGATCGACGCCGTGGCCACCCTGCCGCGGGCCTGACCGCCACGGGGGCAGCATGAGCGCACCACTCGTCGATCCCGCGGCCGAGGCCGCGCTCGCCGACTTCGGCCGCCACCTCTCCGCCGAACTCGGCCGGTCCCCGCACACGGTCCGCGCCTATCTCGGCGACCTGCGCGGGCTCCTCGGCCACCTCGCCGAGCGCGGGGTCGCGCTCGCGGAGCTCGACGTCACCGTGCTGCGCGGCTGGCTGGCGCGGTTGCACGAGGGCGGGGCCGGCCGGGCCACCCTCGCCCGACGGGTCACCGCCGCGCGGGTCTTCACCGGCTACCTGCACCGCACCGGCCGCCTGACGCAGGACCCCGGGCCGCTGCTGGCGAGCCCCAAGGCGCACCGCGCGCTTCCGGCGGTCCTCGACGAGCGGCAGGCCGGCGCCGTGCTGGACCGCGCCGCAGCCGACGACGATGCCTCGCCCACCGCGCTCCGGCAGCGCGCCGTGGTGGAGGTGCTCTACGCCACCGGCATCCGGGTGGCGGAGCTGTGCGGGCTCGACGTCGACGACGTCGACCACGAGCGCCGCACGCTGCGGGTGCGCGGCAAGGGCGACCGGGAGCGGGCCGTGCCGGTCGGTGCCCCCGCCATGGCCGCGCTGCTGCGCTGGCTGCGCGACGGCCGGCCGCACTGGGCGACGCCGGCGAGCGGGGCCGCGCTCTTCCTCGGGGCACGGGGCGGCAGGCTCGGCACCCGGACGGCGCGCCGGGACGTCCGGACCCGCACCGGGGCGGCGGACGGTGCCGCGGCCGTCTCGCCGCACGCGCTCCGGCACAGCGCCGCCACCCACCTGCTCAACGGGGGCGCCGACCTGCGCAGCGTGCAGGAGATCCTCGGCCACGCCTCGCTGTCCAGCACGCAGATCTACACGCACGTCTCGATCGACCGCCTGACCGCCGCCTACAACCAGGCGCACCCGAGGGCCTGACCGCACCGCTCACCGCGGCCTGGCCCCGGCCGGCAGCAGGCGGACCTCGGTGAGGCCGAGCAGCGAGAGCGGATCGAGGTAGTCGCGCCCCCGCAGCAGCCCCCAGTGCAGGCAGGGCCGCCGGGCGCAGTGCGCGGGTGCGTCGGCGAGTGTTCCGATGGCGTCGCCGGCGGCGACGCGGTCGCCGCGCCGCACGGCGGCGTCCACCGGCAGGTAGGTGGTGCGCAGCGTGCCGTGCACGACGGTGACCAGGGGTGTCCCGGCCACCGTTCCCGCGAACGCCACGCGGCCGGCCCCGGCGGCGCGCACCTGCGCGCCCGGGGCGGCGGCCAGGTCCACGCCCCGGTGCCCGGCCAGCCAGGGGCGCGGGGGCGGCGCGAACCCCCGCACCACCGGGGGTTCGCCGGCCAGCGGCCAGGTCCAGGGCCCGGTATCGGCGAGCGCGGTGCCGGGCCCCGGATACGGCAGGAGGAGTGCGGCGAGCAGGAGGGAGAAGAGGCGGCGGGGGCGGCGCCTGCCCCCGGCGTGCGGCGGCGGTCCGCTGGCCGGTGGGCGGATCCGGGGCCCGGAGGCGGCCCGGGCGGCGCCCGGGGACGGCGGGGGGAGCGCGGCGAGCGGCGGCCGGAGGAGGCGGTGGCGACGGTGCATGCCTCCAGAGTGCGGCGGCCGCCCGGCGCGGCGCCGCGCCGGTCTGGCGTCCTGTGGACGGCGGCGCGCCCGCCGGGCGCTTGACATCGCCAGGGGCCGGAGCTAGGCGTGCCGACACCGGAATGCCGGTTAGAATCATCAACGTGGCTGGACCCAGCCACTCACTTCGCGCGTCCTCGTGCCTCCCGTGGGAGGGGCCGGTCTCACGGTCCGCACCGTCCTCGGACGGGGCGGCGGACCGGTCAGGACGTCAGGAACAACCGGGGCGGAGCCTGCTCCGCCGAATCGAGGAGGACCTTGTCATGGCCACTGTCGTGACGATCCGTCAGCTGCTGGAGAGCGGCGTCCACTTCGGGCACCAGACCCGTCGCTGGAACCCGAAGATGAAGCGCTTCATCTTCACCGAGCGCAACGGCATCTACATTATCGACCTGCAGAAGTCGCTGGCCTACATCGACCGCGCCTACGAGTTCGTCAAGGAGACGGTGGCGCACGGCGGCACCATCCTCTTCGTCGGCACCAAGAAGCAGGCGCAGGAGGCCATCGACGAGCAGGCCCGCCGTGTCGGTATGCCGTTCGTCAACCAGCGCTGGCTCGGCGGCATGCTCACCAACTTCTCCACCGTCCACAAGCGGCTGCAGCGCCTCAAGGAGCTGGAGGAGATCGACTTCGACGACGTGGCGGCCTCGGGCCTCACGAAGAAGGAGCTGCTCGGCCTGCGCCGTGAGAAGGACAAGCTGGAGCGCACCCTCGGCGGTATCCGCGACATGTCCCGCGTGCCCAGCGCGGTCTGGATCGTGGACACCAAGAAGGAGCACATCGCGATCAGCGAGGCCCGCAAGCTCAACATCCCGGTCGTCGCCATCCTCGACACCAACTGCGACCCCGACGAGGTCGACTACCCGATCCCGGGCAACGACGACGCCATCCGCAGCGTCAGCCTGCTGACCCGCGTCGTGGCCGACGCCGTGGCCGACGGCCTGCTGGCCCGCTCCGGTGGCGCCCCCGGCGAGGAGAAGGCCGCCGAGGAGCCGCTGGCCGAGTGGGAGCGCGAGCTGCTGGAGGGCGGCAAGAGCGAGGCGGAGGCCCCGGCCGAGACCGCCCAGGCTCCGGCCGAGACCCCCGAGGCTCCGGCTGAGGCCGCCCAGGCCCCGGCTGAGGCCGCTGAGGCTCCGGCCGAGGCCGCCGAGGCGCCCGCTGAGGCCCCGAAGGAGGCCTGAACCGCGGCGCCCCCGCGTTCCGGTTCCGCGTTGTCCCGTTCCACGGATCGAAACTACGGATAGAGATACAGAGCAATGGCGAACTACACCGCCGCTGACGTGAAGAAGCTGCGCGACCTCACCGGCGCCGGCATGATGGCCTGCAAGAAGGCGCTCGAGGAGTCCGAGGGCGACTTCGACAAGGCCGTCGAGATCCTGCGCGTGAAGGGTGCCAAGGACGTCGGCAAGCGTGCCGAGCGCACCGCCGCCAACGGCCTGGTCGCCCTGCGCAGCGCCGGCGACACCTCCGCGGTGCTCGTCGAACTCAACTGCGAGACCGACTTCGTCGCGAAGAACGAGACGTTCCAGAAGCTGGCCAGCGACATCGCGGCCTTCGTCGCCGACAACGACTTCGCCGACGTCGCGGCCCTCCTCACCGCTGAGTACGCCGACGGCAAGACGGTGCAGAAGCTCATCGAGGAGCACAGCGCCGTCATCGGCGAGAAGCTGGAGCTGCGCCGCTTCGCCAAGGTCGAGGGCGCCTTCGTGGCCAGCTACATGCACAAGTCCGACCCCGACCTGCCGCCGACCCTCGGCGTGCTGGTCGAGCTCGACCAGGCCGCGCCCGAGGTCGCCAAGGACCTCGCCCAGCAGATCGCCGCGCTCGCGCCGAAGTACGTCAGCCGGGACGACGTCCCCGCCGACGTGGTCGAGAACGAGCGCCGCATCGCCGAGGCGACCGCCCGCGAGGAGGGCAAGCCCGAGCAGGCCCTGCCCAAGATCGTCGAGGGCCGGGTGAACGGCTTCTTCAAGGACGCGACGCTGCTCGGCCAGCCGTTCGTGAAGGACAACAAGAAGACCATCCAGAAGGTGGTCGACGAGGCCGGCGTCACCGTGCGCCGCTTCGTCCGGTTCAAGGTCGGCCAGGCCTAACCTTTGACATGATGGAGGTGCCGGGGAGCATTCCCCGGCACCTCCGGTGGATAAGGCGCGGCCCCTCGCTCGCCCGAGTCGGGGCCGCGCACGGCAGTACCACTCGGGGAACCAGAAGGAGGCCGCCGCCGTGCCGGAGACCGATGGACACAGCTCCGTCCCTGTCGACGGGCCAGCCATGCACGATTCGGGCTGGCGACGTGTCGTACTGAAGCTGTCGGGCGAGGCCTTCGCCGGCGACGAGCAGCTGGGCATCGCCCCGGAGGTGGTCCGCTACGTCGCCGACGCCATCGCCGCGGCGGTCGCCGAGGGCATCCAGGTGGCGGTCGTCATCGGCGGCGGCAACATGTTCCGCGGCGCCCAGCTGTCCGAGGGCGGCATGGAGCGCGGCCGGGCCGACTACATGGGCATGCTCGCCACCGTGATCAACTGCCTCGCGCTGCAGGACTTCCTGGAGCGCCTCGGGGTCGACACCCGGGTGCAGACGGCCATCCACATGAGCCAGGTCGCCGAGGCCTACATCCCGCGCCGCGCCATCCGGCACCTGGAGAAGGGCCGCGTGGTGATCTTCGGCGCCGGCCTGGGAGCTCCGTTCTTCTCCACCGACACCGCGGCCGCGCAGCGGGCACTGGAGATCGGCGCGCAGGCCGTCCTCAAGGGCACCCAGGTGGACGGCGTCTACGACTCCGACCCGCACCGCAACCCGCACGCGGTGAAATTCGACCGCCTCGACTACAACGAAGTGCTCACCCGCGGTCTGAAGGTCATGGACGCCACCGCGGTGAGCCTGTGCATGGACAATGGTCTGCCGATCGTCGTCTTCGACCTCATGGGGCAGGGCAACATCGTCCGTGCCGTCCGGGGGGAGAAGATCGGCACGATCGTGTGTCCGGCGGACAGCTGACCCGCGCAGACCTCCAACCTACGCAACCAGCGACACACGGGAGCCGACATGATCGAAGAGACCCTTCTCGAAGCCGAGGAGAAGATGGAGAAGGCGGTCGTGGTCGCCAAGGAGGACTTCGCCGCGATCCGCACCGGCCGTCCGGGACCGGCGACGTTCAACCGCATCACGGCCGAGTACTACGGTACGCAGACTCCGATCAACCAGCTCGCCTCGTTCCAGGTTCCCGAGCCCCGCATGGTGGTCATCTCGCCCTTCGACAAGGGATCGGCGCAGGCCATCGAGCGGGCCATCCGTGACAGCGACCTCGGGGTCAACCCGGCCAACGACGGCAACCTCATCCGGGTGGTCTTCCCGGAGCTGTCCGAGGAGCGCCGCCGCGAGTACGTCAAGGTGGTCCGCGGCAAGGCCGAGGACGGCAAGGTGTCGATCCGCAACGTCCGGCGGCACGCCAAGGACGCGTTCGACAAGGCGGTCAAGGGCGGCGAGATCGGCGAGGACGAGGGCCGCCGTGCCCAGGACGAGCTCGACGACCTGACGCACAAGTACGTCGCGGAGATCGACGAGCTGCTGAAGCACAAGGAAGCGGAACTGCTCGAAGTCTAGGTCCAGTGTCACTCTCCAACGAGTCCACCTCCGGCGACGGGGCCGGAGAACCCACCGGGCGGCCCCGCAAGAAGATCCGCACCGGCCGGAACCTGCCGCTGGCTGTCGGCAGCGGCGTGGCTCTCGGTGCGCTCGTCCTGCTGGCGATCTACCCGTACCCGGCCGCGTTCGTCGCCATCACCTCCGCGGCCGTGCTGCTCGGTCTCCGGGAGCTGAACCGGGCGTTCGGCTCCCGGAACATCCGGCTGCCCCTGGTTCCGGTGATCGCGGGCGGGGTGGCCATGCAGGTGTGCGCTTACTTCGGCGGCCCGCTCTGGCTCGTCGGCTCCCTGGCGGTCACGGTCGTCACCGCGCTGTCGTGGCGGCTGCGCGGCGGTGCCGAGGGCTACGTCCGGGACGTCACCGGGGCGGTGTTCGCGCTGGCCTACCTGCCGTTCCTGCTCGGCACCTGGCTGCTGCTGCTGGCCGCGCCCGGGGACGGCCAGGAGCGGCTGATCGCGTTCATCGTCGTCACGATCAGCAGCGACATCGGCGGCTACTTCGCCGGAATCCTGGCCGGCCGGCACAAGATGGCGCCGCGCATCAGCCCGAACAAGACCTGGGAGGGCTTCGCCGGATCGGTGCTCGCCTGCATGCTCGCCGGAGCGCTCACCGTCCGGTTCATGCTGGACGGCCCGATCTGGGTCGGCCTGGTCCTGGGCGTCGCGGTGGTGGCCGCCGCGACCGTCGGGGACCTCATCGAGTCGCTGATCAAGCGCGATCTCGGAATCAAGGACATGGGCAGCTTCATGCCGGGCCACGGGGGCATCCTCGACCGGGTCGACTCGCTCCTGGTCGCCGGCCCCGTGGCGTGGGTGGTGCTCAGCCTGCTGCTTCCGGCGGCGGGCTGAGCACCGGCCCGGCCGGCGGCGCCCGCGGCCGGCCGGGCGTGCCCGCGGACGATCCCGGGCGGCGGCCGGACCGGCCCTTCGCGCTTCCTCGCGGCCGGGGTCCTCACGCCAGGGCCAGGGTGCGCACGCTGCGGCTGGCCAGTGCCGCCGCCGTGGCGAGCAGGACGAGAGCGGCCGCGCCGAGCAGCGCCGCCTCGGTGCCGACCAGCGCGGCGACGGGGCCGATGCACGCCTCGCCGAGGGGGAGCGCCACGAACGACCCGAGCGCGTCGTAGGAGTAGACCCGGGCCAGTTTCTCCGGCGGGACGTTCTGCTGGATGGACAGCTCCCAGGCCACCCCGAACTGCTCAACGGCCACGCCGGTCAGGAACATCGCCGCCAGCAGCAGTGGCACGGTCGGGGCCGCGGCCATCACGGTGAGCGGCAGCGCGAACGCCGCCGACAGCGCGACGCCGAACGCGAGCGCCCGCCGCGGCTGCCAGCGGGCCGCGAGCACACCGCCGAACAGCGCCCCCAGCGTCTGAGCAGCGAGGACCACTCCCCACGCCGTGCGGCCGATCGTGTCGTCGGCGACCACCGGCCCGAGGATCTTGGTGCCGCCGTTCACCATGGCGTTGAGCACCATGAACTGCACGACCACGATCCACACCCACGGCCGGGAGGCGACCTCCGACCATCCCTCCCGCAGCTCCCGCAGCACGTTCCCGCGGCCCGCCGCAGGTGCCGCCGGCGGCAACCGGACGAGGGCGAAGCAGCCGCCCGCCAGGGCGAAGGCGGCGGCGTCCACCGCCAGGGCCCAGGCCGCCCCGACCAGCCCCACGATGAGCCCGCCGAGCGACATGCCCGCGACCATGCCCAGCTGCAGCCCCATCCGCGCCAGCGCGTTGGCCGGCCGCAGCAGGGCGGCCGGCACGGTCTGCGGGGTGAGGGCGAGCGCCGCCGGAAGGTTGGCCGCCGCCGCGGCCCCGTTGACCAGGCTGAGCGCCATGAGCAGCGGCAGCGAGGCGGCGCCGAGCAGGACGGCGGCGGCGATGCCGCCCTGCGAGGCCGCGGCCAGCGCGCACGCGCCGAGCAGCAGCAGCGGCCGCGGCAGCCGGTCGGCGAGGACGCCGCCGAGCAGCAGCAGGGAGACGTTGGCCAGCGACCGGCTGGCCAGCACCAGCCCGAGGTGCACCACCGAACCGGTGGCGTCGAGCACCGCGAAGCCGAGCGCCACCGAGGCCAGCCCGTTGCCGAAGTACATGAGGGAGCGGCCGGCGACCAGCGCCCGGAAGGCGGCGTAGCGCAGGGGCGCGCGGAGCGGGAGCCGTTCCGGCGTTGGCGTCACTGGCCGCCGCCGGAGGTGTCGCGTGCGGTGGAGCCGCCGTCCCCGGGCTCCATCTCGAACAGCAGCAGTGTCGCGTTGACCGGGACGGCGCCGGGGGTGTGCGGCGCCCGGGCCGCGGTGTGCAGGTCGGTTCCGAGCTGGTGCGCGCGCTCCAGGACGTCCCGCCATACCTGGGGATCGATCCACAGCTCGGCGTCGGTGAACGCGCCCGGCGCGTCGAGCCGCCGGCGGGTGGAGCGGCGCCGCAGCTCCTCGGCGACGGCGGAGACGAGCAGCCGGTGGTCCTCGCGGGACGCGGCGCCGTGGGCGGGCCCGCCCGGCGGCGCGGGGCGGTCGGTGCTGTCGGGATCGTGCCGGTAGCGCCGGGCCAGGCCGCCGCGGATCGGCACCTCCTCGACGAGGTCGACGAGGCCGGCCGCACGCAGCCGGCGGAGGTGGTAGCTGACGTTGGCCTGGGTCTCGCCCATCGCGCGGGCGGCCTCCGCGGCACTCATCGCGGTACCGGTGAGCAGCGAGAGCAGTCGCAGCCGCAACGGGTGCGCCAGTGCGCGCAGCTCGGGAACGCCGCGTCCGCGGGGGGAGGGGGTCGGGTCCATGCCGGCAGGATCGCGCGCGGCGCCGCCAACCGTCAAACGGTTATTTGGTGGTTGGTCGGGACCGGAACGGCGGGACGCCTCCGTGTGACGGACGACGCGGCGGAGTTCCTGCCGGAACCTGGCAGGTATCCGGCATACCGTGCCCGGCATGGTTCATGAGCACATCCGGGTCGTGGGAGCCCGAGAGCACAATCTGGACGACGTCGCCGTGGACATCCCCAAGGGGCGGCTGACCGTCGTCACCGGCGTGTCGGGGTCCGGGAAGTCCTCCCTCGTCTTCGACACCGTCGCCGCGGAGGCCCAGCGCCAGCTCAACGAGACGTTCACCGCCTTCGCGCGCAACCGGCTGCCCCGCTACGGCCAGCCCGACGTCGACGTCATCGAGAACCTGTCCGCCGCCATCGTGGTCGACCAGAAGCGGCTCGGCGGCAACGCGCGTTCGACCGTGGGCACCATCACCGACATCTACTCCCTCATGCGGCTGCTGTGGTCGCGGGCCGGCCGGCCCTTCGTCGGCTACTCCAACGCCTTCTCCTTCAACGACCCGCAGGGCATGTGCCCGCGGTGCTCCGGCCTCGGGACGGTGCGGACCGTCGACGTCGACCAGCTGGTGGACCGCGGGCTCTCCCTCAACGAGGGCGCGATCCGGTTCCCCGCCCTGAAAGTGGGGGGCTGGATGTGGCGCACCTACGCCGACTCCGGCCTGTTCGACAACGACAAGCCGCTGCGGGACTACACCCCCGAGGAGTGGCGGGCATTCCTGCACGGGGTCGACGACCACACGGTCATGCTGCCCAGCCAGGGCGGCCCGGTGCCGGCGAAGTTCGAGGGCCTGCTGCCCCGCTTCGAGCGCATCTGGCTGCCCAAGGACGCCGACTCGTTCAAAGGCCGCGCCCGCGAGGCGTTCCAGCGGGTGGTCGTGCAGGCGCGCTGCCCCGACTGCCGCGGCACCCGGCTCTCGGCGGCGGCGCTGTCCTGCCGGATCGCCGGACGCGATATCGCCGAGTGCGCGGCGCTGGAGGCCGAGGAGCTGGTCGAGGTGGTCCGCACCGTGGACGAGCCGGGCACCGCCTCGGTGGTGGCGGCGCTGGTGACCCAGCTGGAACGCCTGGTCGCGATCGGGCTCGGCTACCTGTCCATGGACCGCCCCACCTCGACGCTGTCCGGCGGTGAGTCGCAGCGGGTGAAGATGGTGCGCCATCTCGGCAGCAGCCTCACCGACATGCTGTACGTCTTCGACGAGCCCAGTGTCGGCCTGCACCCCCACGACGTGGCCCAGCTCACCGCGCTGCTCCGCGCGCTGCGGGACAAGGGCAACACCGTGCTCGTCGTCGAGCACGATCCGGACGTGATCGCGGCGGCCGACCACGTCATCGACATCGGGCCCGGGCCCGGGCGCGACGGCGGGCGGGTCGTCTACCAGGGCGACGTCGCCGGCCTCGCGGCCTCCGGCACCCCGACCGGCCGGTTCTTCGGTAGCCGGCCACAGATCAAGGCCGTGCCGCGGACCCCGGCCGGCGCCATCGAGATCCGCAGGGCCACCCGCCACAACCTGCGCGGCGTCGACGTGGACATCCCCACGGGCGTGCTGACCGCCGTGACCGGGGTCGCCGGTTCGGGCAAGAGCACCCTCGTCCGCGGATTCCTGCCGGAGGTGTGCCCGGAGGCCGTGGTCGTCGACCAGGGCGCCGTCCACGCCTCCCGGCGGTCCAGTCCGGCCACCTACACCGGGATCCTGGACACCGTCCGCGCGATGTTCGCCGCCGAGAACGGGGTCAGCGCGTCCCTGTTCAGCCCGAACGCGGAGGGCGCCTGCTCCGCGTGCGCGGGGCTCGGCGTCATCTACACCGACCTGGCGTTCATGGACGCCATGGTCAGCACCTGTGAGCAGTGCCGCGGGCGCCGCTTCACCGAGGAGGCGCTGCGCCACCGGTTCCGCGGCCGCACCATCGACCAGGTGCTCGACCTCAGTGCGCGGGAGGCGGTCGAGGTCTTCCCCGAGCGGCGCGTATCGGCGGTGCTGCGGCGCCTCGTGGACGTGGGCCTCGGCTACCTGCCCCTGGGCCAGCCGCTGAGCACGCTCTCCGGCGGCGAGCGGCAGCGTCTGAAACTGGCCGACGAACTCGACCGGCCCGGCGGGGTCTACGTGTTCGACGAGCCCACCACGGGCCTGCACATGTCCGACACCGCCGCACTCGTCGCCCTGCTGGACCGCCTCGTCGACAACGGCGGCACGGTGGTGGTCATCGAGCACGACCTCGACGTGATCAGCCAGGCGGACTGGGTCCTCGACCTCGGCCCGGGCGCTGGGCGGCGCGGCGGGCGGGTGGTCTTCCAGGGGCCGCCGGGGGAGCTGGCCCAGGTGGAGGACTCGCTCACCGGGCGGCACCTGCGCGCGCTCGCCGGCGGGCGCGCGCAGGTGCCGCCCGGTG
>NZ_QEIO01000166.1 GCF_003336425.1 Marinitenerispora sediminis
GTGCTGGCGATGAACCGCCCCCGCCCCCGCCTTACGCCTCGGCCGGGACCGGCGGGCCGCTCGCCGGGAGCCGGCGGCGCAGCCGGGCGAACGGCCGGGGGCGGTTCATCGCCAGCACCGCGCGGGCCTCGCCGCCGCGCAGGTACACCGCGGCGAACGAGCGCTCCTCCGGGTCGCCCTCCTCGATGCGGACCTCGTCGCCCGGCGCGGCCGATCCCGCGAACTGGATCCGCACCCCGTACTGGTCCGACCAGAAGTACGGCACGTGCCGCGACTCCGCCACGGCCGACCCGGCGAGGAGGTTGCGGACCGCGACGTCCGGCTGCTCCGCGGCGTTGGACCAGTGCTCCACCCGCCGCTCGGGAGAGCGGCCGGGCCACTGGATCCGGGCGACGTCGCCGGCCGCCACCACTCCGGGCACCGAGGTGCGGCAGCCGGGATCGCACACCACGCCCTGCGCGGTCCGCACGCCGGAGCCGGCCAGCCACTCCGTGCCGGGCAGCACGCCGATACCCACGACCACCACGTCGGCGGGGAGCAGCCGGCCGTCGGCCAGCCGGACGCCCGCGACCCGGCCGCCGCCGCCGACCAGGCCCGCCACCTGGACACCGCACAGCAGCCGGATGCCGTTGTCGGCGTGCAGCGCCGCGCACACCCGCGCCATGCGCCCGCCCAGCACCGGAGCGAGCGGCAGCGGCGCCGCCTCCACCACGGTCACGTCCAGCCCGAGCGCGCCGCACGAGGAGGCGATCTCGGCCCCGATGAACGAGCCCCCCACGACCACGACCGAGGGCCGCCCGCGGCCGAGCTCGGCCCGCAGCGCCTCGGCGTCGTCGAGCGTGCGCAGCGTGTGAACACCCGCCATCCCCTCCGAGCCCGGGAGCCGGCGCGGGGCCGCCCCGGTGGCCACCACCACGCCGTCGGACACCACCTCCCGGCCGCCGGCCAGCCGCACCGACCGCCGGCGCGGGTCCAGCGCCACGGCCGGGCGGCCCAGCACCCACTCGGCGGCCAGCTCCGCCTCCTCCTCGTCGTCGTGCAGGGCGAGGTCCGCGACGGCGGCCTTGCCGAGCAGGACGTCCTTGGACAGCGGCGGCCGGTCGTAGGGGCGGTGCCGCTCCGCCCCCACGACCGTGATCCGGCCGTCGAAGCCGTGCCGGCGCAGGGACCGGACCGCTGTCAGTCCGGCCAGCGACGCGCCGACGACCGTCACCGCCCTCACGCGGCCTCCTCCCGGGCCGCCGCGTGCACGTAGACCAGCCCGTCGCGGACCGCGACGTCGTAGGTGCGCACCGGCCGCCGCGCCGGGGGGCAGGTGGGCATGCCCGTGCGCAGGTCGAAGGCGGAGGCGTGCAGCGGGCACTCCACGAAGCACCCCTCCAGCCAGCCCTCCGACAGCGACGCGTCCTGGTGGCTGCAGGTGTCGTCGACGGCGTACAGCCGGCCGTCCACGTTGAACACGGCGATCGGCACGTCGGCGTCGACGCGCACGCTCTCGCCCGGGGCGAGGTCGTCGAGGTGGCACGCGTAGATCATCACGTCTCCCGTACTGCGCTGGGACTCGGACGGTGGGACGGCGGCCCGCACCGCCGGCCGCGCGGGCACGGTGGGGCGGCGGGGCGGCGCGGACGAGCCCGCCCCGGACGGGCGGCCGGAGGCCGACGAAACGGGGAGACGGCCGCTCAAGGACGGGTGGAACGGCGCATGAGTTGTTCTCTGCGCAACGCAGCGGCCATCACGCAACAGTCTCGGATCGCTCTCCCGGGCGCGTCAACCCCTGATTTCCCGGCCTCGGTTTGGTCACCACCGCGTAACAACGGTTAACCGGAGCGGGTATTGACGGCCCGCCGAGCCGCCCCGCATCGTTGTTCATCGTGCGATCGCCGCGCACCATGCGCAACTCGGTGCCGACCGCGGCCGTCCGCCGTGTCCAACGTGAAGGGACGTCGCCCATGAGTGCCCGACCCGTCCGTGAACGCCCCGACCAGCCCGAACAGCCCCCGTCGGCCAGCCCGAGCGGCTGCGGAGCGGACAGGCTCCCCCGCGCCGGCGCCCGCGCCCGCGCCGGCACCGCGACCGCCGACCGACGCCAGGACCGGGAGCAGACACCATGCCAGGCAGGTTGAACACCGGCGGCCCGCGGGTCGTCGTGATCGGGGCCGGGATCGTCGGCTGCGCGCTCGCCGACGAGCTCACCGCCCGCGGCTGGACCGACGTCACCGTCGTGGACCAGGGGCCGCTGTTCGCCACCGGGGGGTCCAGCTCGCACGCGCCCGGCCTCGTCTTCCAGACCAACGCGTCCAAGGCCATGACCGACTTCGCGCGCTACACCGTGCGCAAGTACCGCGATCTCACCCTCGACGGGCAGTGGTGCTTCCGCCCGGTCGGGGGCCTGGAGCTCGCCACCACCCCCGAGCGCTGGGCCGACCTCCACCGCAAGGCGGGCCTGGCCGCCTCCTGGGGCGTGCCCGCCCGGCTGCTGCCGCCCGAGGAGTGCGTCCGGATGTGGCCGATGCTGGACCCCGGCGCCCTCCACGGCGGCCTGCACACCCCCGACGACGGCGTCGCCAAGGCGCTGCGCGCCGCGGAGGCGCAGGCCAGGGCCGCCGCCGCGCGCGGCGCGGAGTTCCGCGCCCACCACACCGTGACGGGGATCGAGCAGCGCGGCGGCCGGGTCACCGGTGTCGTCACCGACCGCGGCACGCTGCCCGCCGACATCGTGGTCTCCGCGGCCGGCTTCTGGGGACCGCGGATCGGCCGGATGGCCGGGGTCACCGTCCCGCTGCTGCCCATGGCGCACCAGTACGCCGTCACCGGCCCCGTCGCCGCCCTGGCCGCCGGCGCCGACCCGCACCTGGAGACCTCGCGCCCGATCCTGCGCCACCAGGACCGCGACCTGTACTTCCGCGAGCACGGGGACCGCGTCGGCATCGGCAGCTACGCGCACCGCCCCATGCCGGTCCGGCTGGAGGACGTCGCGCCGCCCGGCGGCCCGGGCGCCATGCCCTCGGTGCTGGAGTTCACCAAAGACGACTTCGAACCGAGCTGGGCCGACGCCGTCGCACTTCTGCCGCCGCTGGCGGACGCCGCCGTGCAGGAGGGCATCAACGGGGTCTTCTCCTTCACGCCCGACGGCATGCCGCTGCTCGGCGAGGCCCGAGAGCTCGCCGGGTTCTGGCTGGCCGAGGCCGTGTGGGTGACCCACTCCGCCGGAGTCGCCAGGGCCGTCGCCGAATGGCTCGTGGACGGGCGTGCGGGGACCGACGTACACGAGTGCGACGTGCACCGCTTCGAGGACGTCCAGCTCGCTGCGCGCTACGTGGCTCAGCGCAGCGAGCGCGCCTTCGTCGAGGTCTACGACATCGTCCACCCGCTGCAGCCCGCCGCCGAGCCGCGGCCGCTGCGCACCAGCCCGTTCCACCCGCGCCACGAGGCGCTGGGCGCGGTCCTGCTGGAGGCGGCCGGCTGGGAGCGGCCGCACTGGTTCGAGGCCAACGCCGGACTCGCCGCTGACCTGCGCCTGCCCGAGCGCGACGCATGGTCGGCCCGCCACTGGTCGCCCATCGCCGCCGCCGAGGCCCGCGCCACCCGCGAACGCGTGGCCCTGTACGACATGACGCCGCTCAAGCGCCTGGAGGTCGCCGGGCCGGGCGCGCTCGACCTCCTCCAGCGCCTCACCACCAACCAGCTCGACCGCGCGGCCGGCACCGTCACCTACACGCTGCTGCTGGACCGGGCGGGCGGCGTGCGCGGCGACCTCACCGTCACCCGCCTGGCCGAGGACCGCTTCCAGGTCGGCGCCAACGGCAACCTCGACCTCGACCACCTCCTGCGCCACGCCCCCGGCGACGGGTCGGTGCGCATCACCGACCTCACCCCCGGCACCTGCTGCGTCGGCGTGTGGGGGCCGCTCGCCCGCGACCTCGTCCAGCCGCTCACCGACGACGACTTCTCCCACGAGGGCTTCGGCTACTTCCGCGCCCGCCGCGCCCGCATCGAGCACGTCCCCGTGCTCGCGCTGCGCGTCTCCTACGTCGGCGAACTCGGCTGGGAGCTGTACACCAGCGCCGACCTCGGGCTGCGGCTGTGGGACGTGCTGTGGCGGGCCGGCGCCCGGCACGGCGCGGTGGCCGCCGGGCGCAGCGCCTTCAACAGCCTCCGCCTGGAGAAGGGCTACCGGGCCGCGGGGGTGGACATGACCACCGAGCACGACCCCTACGAGGCCGGCCTCGGCTTCGCGGTGCGGCTGGACAAGGGCGACTTCACCGGCCGGTCCGCGCTGCTGGAGCGCGCCGGCCACGAACCCGCCCGCCGGCTGGCCTGCCTCACCCTGGACGAGCGCGCCCACGTCGTCATGGGCAGCGAACCCGTCTACCTGGACGCACAGGGCGGCGGCGCGGTCGGCTACGTGACCAGCGCGGCCTACGGCTACACGGTCGACCGCCCGATCGCCTACGCCTGGCTGCCCGCCGCGGCGGCCGCCCCCGGCACACGGGTGCACGTCGAGTACTTCGGCGAGCGCCGGCCCGCCACGGTCGCCGCCGAGCCGCTCGTCGACCCCGAGATGGCGCGCATCCGCCGCTGACGCCCGCCCGGAGAGGACCCTGTCACCATGAACACCAGCTACGACGTCGTCGTCATCGGCCTGGGCGGCATGGGCAGCGCCGCCGCCTACCACCTCGCCGCCCGCGGAGCGCGCGTCCTCGGCCTGGAGCGGTTCGGCCCCGCCCACGACCAGGGCTCCAGCCACGGCGGATCGCGGATCATCCGGCAGGCCTACTTCGAGGACCCCGCCTACGTGCCGCTGCTGCTGCGCGCCTACGAGCTCTGGGAGCGGCTGGAACGCGACTCCGGTGCCGACCTGTTGGTCCGCACGGGCGGACTCATGATCGGCCGCCCCGACTCCCGCACCGTGGCCGGCAGCCGCCGCTCCGCCGAGCAGTGGGGCCTGCCCCACTCCATGCTGGACGCCGCCGAGATCCGCCGGCGCTTCCCCACCTTCACCCCGGAGCCCGACGAGGTGGCGCTCCACGAGGAGCGCGCCGGACTGGTCCGCCCCGAGGCGACGGTCGCCGCCCACCTGCGGCTGGCCGCCGCGGCCGGCGCGGACCTGCGCTTCGAGGAGCCGGCCGTCGAGTGGGACGCCCCGCCCGGCGGCGGCGTCCGCGTGACCACGCCCGCCGGCGGATACACCGCCGAACGGCTGGTGGTCTGCCCCGGCGCCTGGGCGCCCCGGCTGCTGGCCGACCTCGGCGTCCCCCTCACCGTGGAGCGGCAGGTGCAGCACTGGTTCGCCCCGCGCGGCGGGATCGGGCCCTTCCTCCCGGAGCGGCATCCGATCTACATCTGGGAGGACGCGGCCGGCGAGCAGGTCTACGGCTTCCCCGCCGTCGACGGCCCCGCCGGCGGCGTGAAGACCGCCTTCTTCCGCCGGGGCGCCGAGTGCACCCCCGAGACCATCGAGCGGCGGGTGGCCCCCGCCGAGACCGCCGTCATCGCCCGGCACCTCGCCACCCGGCTCCCCGACGTCCCCGGCGCGCCCCTGCGCGCCGCCGCCTGCATGTACACCAACACCCCCGACGAGCACTTCGTCATCGCCCGGCACCCGCGGCACTCCCAGGTCACGGTGGCCTGCGGTTTCTCCGGTCACGGCTTCAAGTTCGTCCCGGTGGTCGGCGAGATCCTCGCCGACCTGGCCACCACCGGCCGCACCGACCACCCCATCGCCCTGTTCGACCCGCGGCGCAGCCGCACCGAGCCGACCCGCACGAGGTGAGAACGTGACGACCACCGACCTGCCGTCCAGCCTGATCCCCACCCTGCCCGGCCGCTACTACACCGATCCGGCGGTCTTCGCGCTCGAACAGGAGCGGATGCTGCAGAGCATGTGGTTCTGCGCGGTCCGGGCCGCCGACCTCGACCGGCCCGGCGCGTTCCGCACCGTGCAGGTGGGCGCCGAGAACGTCATCGTCAGCCGCAACCGCTCCGGCCTCGTCCGGGCCTTCCTCAACGTGTGCCGGCACCGCGGCGCCCGGCTGTGCGCGCAGGAGCGCGGTGAGGTCCGCAGGTCCTTCCAGTGCGCCTACCACGCCTGGACCTACGACCTCGACGGCCGGCTGGTCGCCGCGCCCAACCTCGTGCGGATGCCCGACGTCGACCGCGACGCGTTCGGCCTGGTGCGGGTGCGCGTGCGCGAGTGGCTCGGCTACGTGTGGGTGTGCCTGGCCGACGACCCGCCGTCCTTCGAGGAGACCGTCATCGGCGCGGCCACCGAGCGCCTCGGCGACGCCGACGCCATCGGCCGCTACCGGATCGAGGAGCTGTCCGTGGGGCGGCGCATCGTCTACGACGTGCGGGCCAACTGGAAGCTCATCGTCGAGAACTTCATGGAGTGCTACCACTGCGGCACCATCCACCCCGAACTCACCGAGGTGCTCCCGGAGTTCGCCGAGGGCTACGCCGCGCAGTACTACGTCGGCCACGGCGCCGAGTTCGGCGCGGAGGTCCGCGGGTTCACCGTGGACGGCGGCGAGGGCTTCACCCGCCTCGGCGGCGTCACCGAGGACCAGGACCGCCGCTACTACGCGATCACGATCCGCCCCCAGGTGTTCGTCAACCTCGTCCCGGACCACGTCATCGTGCACCGCATGTTCCCGCTGGCCGCTGACCGCACCGTGGTGGAGTGCGACTGGCTGTACAGCCCCGAGGTGGTCGAGGCCGGGCACGACGTCTCCCGGTCGGTGGAGCTCTTCCACCGCGTCAACCAGCAGGACTTCGACGCCTGCGAACGCTGCCAGCCGGCGATGTCCTCGCGCGCCTACAGCGGGGGAGGGGTGCTGGTGCCCGTGGAGCACCACATCGGGGCGTTCCACGCGTGGGTGGCGGAGCGGCTGGGGGACGCCGCCCCGCGGTGACACGGCAGGTCGGACCTCCCGCGGATGCGCGGGCGGGTGCGGTGTACTGGTGACCGGCGCGCCGGCCGGACCCACCCGGGCCGCCGGGGCCGCGCCGACCTCGCGGACGAAAGGCAGCGACATGCGCATCATCCTTCGGCGCCGGCTCGGCGTGCTCGCCGCCGGCGTGGGACTGGCGGCGAGCACGGTGCTCACCACGGCGCTGCCGGCCGAGGCCCGGCCGGGCAACAGCTTCACCTGCGACGAGGTGCGGGTGCCGCCGCTGGAGGAGTCCGAGGAGGCGACGGGCCGCGGCGGCTGCGTCGCCGACTCGCCGCGGCCCGATCCGCAGGGGCCCGGGTTCATCACGCCCCGGGTCAGCGGGCCCACGGTGCAGTGCGTGGACGTGATCGGGTACCGCGCGCCCCGGTACGTGCGCGGCGAGGGCTGCCGGATCGTCGCTCCGTGAACCGTGTCGCGGGGGTGATATCCCGTTCCGCGGCGCTCTGACCGGTTAGGGTGCACGGAGTGGGCGCCCGACCGCCCACCGTGACCACGACCGGTCGGACAGGTCGGACTCCGCCCGCGCGGCGGCGCCGCGCGCTCCGGCCCGACGGACGAAAGGCAGCCATGCGTATCGCGATCCGGACCCGGGTGTCGGCCGTGCTCGCGGGCACGGGACTCGCGCTGAGCGGGGCCGCGCCCGCCGCGGCGTGGCCCGGCAACAGCTTCACCTGCGACATCCTGGTGATCGACTCCAACGGCCACGCCCTGGGCGAGGACAACTGCGAGCCCGACAACGCCGGCCAGGAGAACCAGGGCCTCGGGTTCATCTCCGTCCGTTCCGGCCTCTTCGACACGTGGTGCGAGCACGTCGACGGCTACGAGGCGCCCGAGCGGGTCTACGGCACCGGGTGCCGGTTCATCGACGGCTGAGCGGCCGGCGCCATGCCGGATTCCCCGCCGGCGCGGGTGCGCCCCGGGCCGCGCGGAGGCGGACCGGGGCGCTGGTGCGGCTGGCCGGGGAGCGGGTCAGCCCGTCCGGGTTCAGCCCACCCGGGTGATGCGGCCCTCGCCGCCCTCGGGGTAGTCCGCGGCCGTGATCCGGCCGCCCAGGTCGTCGGTGAGGAAGGTCTGCAGCGCCTGCTGGTAGGTGACGCCCACCGAGGTGAACGGCAGACCGCGGAACGGGTACTGGTCGCCGCCGCGGGCGGAGAAGTCGTGCGTGGCCACCGAGATAGCCGGGCCGTCGACGACCTCGCCGTCCGCCACGATCACGGTGCCGTCGGCCAGCACCACGTCGCGGACCCGCTCGCCGGCCTGCTGCACCACGCCGTCGTCGTTCACCCGCTGCGCGGTGCCCGACGGGTCGTAGCTGAACGACAGGCCCGCCACCTGGGCGAACCGGCCGTCGGCGGCCGGGATACCGGAGACCGCGTTCTCCAGTAGCTCCTTGACCTGCGCCCGCGGCACGTCCGGGACGACCGCGACGAAGTTGGCGAACGGCGCGATCTCGTAGGTGTCGAGCTCGGTGATCTCGCCGGCCGGGATCAGCGCGCCGTTGCGGATGCCGCCGCCGTTCTGCAGCGCGATCTGCGGCGGCGTGACCCCGTACTGCCCGGCGTTGGCGCGGCCGGCCGCGAGCGCGGAGTCGGCCAGCAGGTTGCCGAGGTTGGTCTCCTGGGTGCGCACGCCCGGATCGCGGCGGCCCTCCAGCGCGACCTCGCTGGTCGCCACCACGTTCTCCGCCATGGCGTCGACGTACTCCTGGACCGGCTCGACCACGCGGCGCTGCGTCCGCCGGTCCGGCTCGACCGCGTCCTCGCCGACGCCGGAGACCCGCACCGGGCCCGACTGGTCGGAGACCGAGACGACCTCCCCGGACCGGTCGAAGTTCACCACGAGCTGGCCCACGTACTTGTACCCGCCGGCTGTGGTGACCACCGGGACGTCGACGCCGTCGGCGTCGGGGACGTACAGCGGGTAGCGCAGCGGGTCGCCGGTCTCGGGGTCGGCGGTGATGGTGTCGCCGGGCACCAGCGGGGTGTCGTCGTCGGCGAGCAGCTCGTGGCCGCCGCCCGCGATCACCACGTCCACGCCGCTCAGCTCGGGGACGAGGGCGCGCTCCTCGGTGATCCCCTGCAGGTGGGAGATCAGCACGATCTTGTTGACGCCCTGGGCGGTGAGGGCGTCCGCCTCGGCCTGGACGGCGGCGGCGATCTCCTCGTCGACCTTGACGCCGCGCGGGCTGGAGATGGCGGCCAGCAGCGGCGTCTCCAGGCCGATCACGCCGATCTTCTGGCCGCGCTCCCGGACGATCGTGCTCGACGCGAGCCGGCCCCGCTCGGCCAGTTCGGCCAGCGACTCCTCACCCGAGACGTCGATGTTGGCCGAGACGAACGGCGCCCGTCCGGGCACGCCCGCGATGAAGTCGGCGAGCACGTCCGGCCCCAGGTCGAAGTCGTGGTTGCCGAGTGCCAGGGCGTCGTAGCCGATCTCGCCGATCGCGAGCGAGTCGTAGTAGGGGGTGCCGTTCTCCAGGCTCGCGGTGAACTGCGGCCCGGGCAGGAAGTTGTCACCCGAGGACAGCGTGACCACGCCCCGGTTGGTCCGGGACTCGCCGGACTGCGCGGAGGACGGCCGCACCGCGTCGCGCTGCAGCTGGTGCACCAGCGCGGCGAACCGGGCGACACCGCCGTAGTCGGGGTCGGCCGGCGTGCCGAGCAGGTGGGACTCGCCGTCGTTGTTGTGCAGGATCGTCAGGGTGAAGGCCGCCCGGCCGGCGCCGTGGCCGGCCGCCGTGGCGTCGGCCGCCGCCGGGGGCGCCAGCGACACGGTGACGGCCGAGGCGACGAGCACCACGCTCGCTGTCCGCCGGAAGGAGGAGGGGGGTCTGAACATGGGGTCCCTGTCTGGAAAAAGGCATAGAGGACCGGGGTGCGCGGCACCCCGGGAAGTCCAGTGGAGCCAATCATGCTAGAGGTCCGCGGGGAACAGCAGGGGGAGGCCAGGTAGCGATTTGGACACCGATCATGCTTCCGGCCAGCCGCGGCGCCCGCACCCCCGCGTACAGTGACGGCGGGGGCACGCCCGGTGTCCTTCGGGCGCCCTCCGGGGGCGCCGCGCGAGGGCGGGGGCGGCGGTGGCTGCCCGGTCTCGGCGGCGCTTGGATCGATCAGTCGTGACAGGGGTCGGCGGTCCAGGTCCGTCCCATCCCCGAACCAGGCGCACCGGCCGCTACAGCCAGTCGTGCTGGTGGGCGTGGCGTGCCGCTTCGTGGCGGGTGCGGGTCTGGGTCTTGGCCATGGCGTTGGAGAGGTAGTTGCGTACGGTGCCCTCGGCCAGGTGCAGCCGGGCGGCGGTCTCGGCGACGGAGTAGCCTTGGCGGGTCTCGCGGAGCACGTCGGTCTCCCGGTCGGTGAGGGGGCAGTCGTCGATGACGGCGAGGGCGGAGACGTCCGGGTCGATCCAGCGTCTGCCCTGGTGCAGGGCGGTGATGACCGCGGCGATGTGCGCCGGTTCCGCGGACTTGCTGACGAATCCCTGGATCCTGAGTTTCAGTGCCTTGCGGAGC
>NZ_QEIO01000167.1 GCF_003336425.1 Marinitenerispora sediminis
TTCTCGTGCCAGGTGGGGATCGCCCGGGCCAGCCACTGCGCGGCCGCGAAGAGCACCGGGCCCAGGGCGCGCAGGCGCCGGTTGTATTCGGACTGGCCGAGCAGGCGTGGGAAGAGGTGGCCGATCCTGGTGGGGGCCGTGCGCAGCCACCGGCGCTCGGAATCGCAGCCCAGGAGTACTTGGGCCACGGCCACGCAGACCAGCTCGGCGTCGGTGAGCAGGCGGGGGGTCCGCGTGTTCGCGTCGGCCGGGCCGAAGGCAGGACGTGGTCGTCGAGATGGACGTAGAGTGCGGTGAGAAGGGCGTCCAGGTTTGTCTTCACACACTGATCGTGGGCGCCCTTCGCCATGCCCACAGCCGTTCCGGCGAACTCCCATCAACGAGCTCGGGGCGCCACCGACTGGCCGCACCGCGCGGTGGCCGGGCTGGCCCGGCGCGCGCGGCACCGCCGTCTGCTGGTGTGCCCCGGCCGGCGGGCGGCTGGCCCGCGGCGGCGCAGGCGCGGAGCGCCCGTGGCGCCCGGGCGCCGTACGTCGGCGCCCCGCGGCGGTCATTCCTGCCAGATGAACTCGAACGTGGCGGCGTCGGCGGTGTACTCGACGTAGCGGACCGTGTAGCCCTGCAGCTCGACACTCTCGCCGGGACGCACGGTGGCGTCGCCGGACTCCCGCTGGCTCCTGTCGCGCGACGTCACGCGGACGTCCGCCTCGGATCCGCTGCCGAGCACGACCCGGTACTCGACGGTGCTGCGGCCCCTCTCCCACAGGTCGCCGGATCCGCCGCTCCCGCTCACGGTGACCGTGCAGTCCCGGTCCTCACAGGAGGTGCGGGCCGTTCCCGCCCCGCTCGACGAGCGGGTCTCGCAGGACGCGGACGACGCCAGCAGCAGCAGCGCGTTCACGCTCCAGACCGCGAGGCTGCGCGCAATCATGGGTCTGTGCTCCCTTCGGCCGCGAGGTGCCGGCGGATCCGGTCGCGTCGGCCCCGGTTAGGACGCGGGCCGCGGCCGGCCGGCTCCCCGCAGGCGGCGTCAAACTTTCATGCCTCCCCCTGGACGCGGATTTTCCCTGCCCTGGGAGATGCTGAACGGGTGGGCCGGCGGCGCGGGCGTGTCCCCGCCGGTCGGCTCGGGAGCCTTGTGCGGGGGAGGAGATCGATGACCGACACGTTCACGGGTGGTTGGAGCGTCTTCACCGCGACGATGCTCCTCATCGTGGCCGCCTGCAACATCGTGCAGGGGATCGTGGCCGTGGTGGCACCCACCGCGTTCGTCACGGGGTCCGGCCGGGTGCTGCTGCTCAACCTCGTCTCCTGGGGAGTGCTGCTTGCGGCGTGGGGGCTTGTCATGCTGGCGGCGGCCGGTGCGCTGATCGGCGGGCAGGCGTGGACCCGGCTGCTGGCCTGTGTGCTCGCCGGCGTCAATGTGCTGTTCCAGCTCGGGTTCGTGATCGCGGTGCCCACGTGGGCGCTCGTGGTCGTCGCGCTCGACGTCGTGGTGATCTACGGGCTGGCCGTCGGCTGGCCACGTGAGGAGGCGGCCGCCGGCTACCTCGCCGGCCGGGCCGACGCCGCGACCGGGCGCGCGGCCGCAGGCGGGTCGGCCGAAGAGCGCGCGCCCGGCCGTCCGCTCACGGAGGAGCCCGGGCGGCCGGCTACGGGCGGCGCGCCCCCGCCGCGCCCCTAGAGAGGGCCGGGGGCCGTGAGCCTGCACGTGCTGCCGCTCGCCGTGACCATGGTGGTCGGTCCGCAGATCATGGCGGCGATCGGGTTCCTCACGGCCCCCGCGCCGGTCCGGGTCTCGCTCGGCTACCTCTGCGGGGTGCTGGTGGCGGTGGCCGTCGGGGTCACCGCCGCGTGGGGGGTCGCGCTCGCGCTCGGCGAGCGGGTCCCCATGGGGCGGCCGGGCGAGCGGGGTTCGCTCGGTGACCTGCTGCAGGCGGCGCTCGTCGGCCTGCTGCTGCTACTCGCGCTGCGGAGCTACGCGGGACGGCGCACTGCCGCCCCTCCCCGCTGGCTCGGGAAACTGGCGACGGCGGTGCCGGGACGGGCTCTGGCCACCGGGCTGCTGCTGACCGCGCTCATGCCGTCCGACGTCGTCGTGATGCTCACCGTCGGCATCGACCTCGCGCACCACGGGTCCACGCCCGTGGCGGCCGCTCCGTTCGTGGCCGCCACGGTGCTGGCCGCCGCGCTGCCGCTGCTGGCGTTCCTCGTCCTGGGCGAACGGGCGCGGCGGGTGATGCCGTGGCTGCGCGACTGGACGGCGGCGCACGGGTGGCTGGTCAACATCGCGGTCTACGGGATCTTCATCGCGCTGGTGGTCACCGGCGGATGAACCGGCACACGTCACCCCAGACCCAATCTGACCTGCCCAAACAGCAGTGCTTCTCGTTAAACTTAACCGAATCGGACGTTCGCGGGAGACCTCCCGCGCAGATTCGGCCCATGGCGACGACACGGGGATGATGTCGAGGTGAACGGCACGACCGGCTCCGCTGGGTCGGGTGGGACGGCCGACCCCGCGCTGGCGTCCGGAACCCCGGATCCCGCTGGCGCGGGCTTCCGGCATGCGCCGCTCCCCATGTTCGTCGCCGACCGAGCCGGCCGGCTCGTCCTCGCCAACCAGTACTTCACCGACGCCACCGGGCACCTCCTCGACGAGGTCCGCGACCGCCCCTGGCCGGAACTGCTCGCCCGGCCCGACACCTCCGACGGGTGGGCGCTGCACCGGGAGGCCCTGCAACGGCCGCTCTCCGGACCACCGCAGACGCTCACCCTCGTGGGGTCGGACGGCCAGCCGCACCGGTTCGCCTTCGAACCCCGTCCGCTCGGCGGCGCGTTCCCCACAGCGTCCGCCGGGGACGCACCCGACGGCCTGGTGGTCCTCTGCCACCGGCTCTCCCCCGACCTGGACATGCTGCACACCGTGAGCGAGCTGCACGCGCGCAACGCCGACGCCGCGCTGTGGACGCTGGACCTGGCGTCCGGCGAGGTGGCGGAGATCTACGGTCCGTCCGAGCTGACCCAGGACCTGGCGGGTGACGTCCACACGATGGAGGAGTTCCTCGCGCGGGTGCACCGCGACGACGTCGCGCGGCTGCGGGACGCGGCCGAGGCGTGCTACGACGGCCGGGACTTCGAGGAGTACTTCCGGATGTTCGCCGCCGACGGCGCGGAGCGCTGGCTGCACGCCCGCGGCCGCTGCCTCGGCTCGGTACACCCCCGGCTGGTGGGCGTCGCCACCGACGTCACCGGGCACGCGGCGCTGGCCCGCAAGGTGGCGGACCGCCGCAGGATCGAGACGGCGCAGAGCCGCCGCGTCACCGAGCTCGCCGCGGAGATGGTGTCGGCGGCGACCGTGGACGAGGTGGCCGCACTGCTCACCGAGCAGTTCATGACGATCTTCGGCGGGCACACCGCGAGCGTGCTGCTCATCGAGGAGGGCGTCTTCCGGCTGCGGCCCCCGCCCGCCACCCCGGTCGGCGCCGCACCCCTCGTGGACGGCCGGCCCGCCGACGACTCCCGGCTTCCGGTCGGCGCCGTCGCCCAGGACAGGCAGCCGCGGTTCTTCAGCAGCCGCCCCGAGGTCCTGGAGCGCTTCCCCGCCGTGTCCGAACTGCTGGAGTCCAGCATGAGCCAGTCGTGGGCCTTCGTACCGATCCTCGGCGACCACCGGCGGGTGCTCGGCGTGTGGACCGTCAGCTGGGCGCAGCCGCGCCGTGCCACGCCGGACGAGCGGGCGCTGCTGCTCACCCTCGCCGGAATGGCCGGCCAGGCGCTCCAGCGGGCCAGCCGCCAGCAGAGCGCCCTGGAGCTGGCCGACGCCATCCAGCGGCGCATGCTGCCGCCGCAGCTGCCGCGGATCCCGGAGCTGGACGTCGCCACCAGCTACCTGCCGGCCCGGGCCGACTGGCGGGTGTGCGGCGACTTCTACGACGTCACCCGGCTGTCGAACCGCCGGGTCGGCCTGCTGGTGGGCGACGTCCAGGGTCACGGGGTCGAGGCCGCGGCGGCCATGGGGCAGATCCGGGTGGCGTTCCGGGCCTACGCGGCCAGCCAGGCCCATCCGGGGCGCGTGCTGGCGGCCACCAACCGGCTGCTCACCGAGACCGGCGAGCTCATCTTCGCGACCTGCGGCTGCGTGGTGCTCAACCTGGACACCGGGGAGATGCGCGCCGCGTGGGCCGGCCTCCCGCCCGTGATCATCGCGAGCCCCGACGAGTTCGACGTCTGGGCGCCCGAGACCGGGCCGCCGGTGGGTGTCGACGCCGACGCCGGGTACCCGGTGACCTCGCGCCGGCTCGCGCCCGGGGAGACGCTGCTGATGTGCACCGACGGCCTGGTGGAGAGCATGGACATGCCCATCGACGAGGGGCTGGAGCGGGCCGGCCAGTGCCTGCGCAAGACGGCGACCGACGTGGAAGTCGCGGTCGCGGCCCTCGCCGAGCAGGCGCCGGCCGGCCGCGGTGACGACATCGCGATCCTCGTGGCGCGGCTGCGGCCGAGCTGAGCGGGCGCCGGCCGGCTCCGCACCGCTGCCCTCCCGGGGGCCCGAGCGCCGCACAGCCGCCAGCGCGCGTCGCCGCCGAGAGCCATCGCGGAGCTGCGGCACCCCCGCCCCCGTGGCAGGATCGGTCCATGACGATCGATGCGCGGCGGACCGCCGTCCTGGCCCTGCACTGGCAGGTCAACGTGATCAGGCCCGAAGGCTTCTTCGGCGCGATGCTCAGCGACCCCGTCGCACGCAGCGGGGTCGTGGAGCGGGCGATCCGGTTCCACACCACCGCCCGGGCGGCCGGTGTGCCGATCGTCTTCACCCGGTTCACGATCCCCGAAGACGAGGGCCAGCTGGTGCGCAACACCGGGTTCATGGCGGCCGTCGCCGACGCCCAGGAGGCGTTCCGCCCGGACGCGCCGGGAACCCGGCTGATCCCGGAGATGTCCGTACTGGACGCCCGGGACCGCGTGGTCGACAACCAGAAGCTGTCGGGACTGGCGGGCAGCGACCTGCCCGAGTGGCTGGCCGACCGCGGCATCGACACGCTGCTGCTGACCGGGGTCGCGACCAACCTGACGGTCGAGCAGACCGCACGGCACGGCACCGACCTCGGGTTCACCGTGCACGTGGTCCGCGACTGCGTCGCCGCGGCCGCCGAGGGCGTCCACGAGGCGTCGCTGGCCAACCTCGACCTCGCCACGGCGGGCTGCCGGACGGCGGCCGACCTGCTGGCGGTCCTCACCTCACCCGAGACGGCCTAGACGAGTAGTCCCTTTTGTGGTGAGGGGCTACCGGCGGTCAGGGACCTCCTGACCAGTGCGCCGGTGCGGTCGTGGTGCCAGGTCGCCGCAGGCATAGCCGGGATCCGCTGGCCGGCTCTGACCGCCACGCCCTCGAAGGGCCGTCCGCCATGGCGTTCCAGGCCGGCGGGGGCATCCGGGTCAGTGGCAGACGGCCACCAGGTCGCGGAGCTTCCCGCCGTGCTGGCGCTCGTACTCGTCGCAGGACGCGTTGAAGTCCGCGAAGTCGGCGAACTCCCGGACGAGTCGGGTGTCCTCGGGGTCACCGAGCTGGTCGGCGGCGGCCGCGTAGTGCTCCCCCATCCGGGCGACGTCGGCGTTGGGCAGGTGGCCGATCATCGGAAAGCCCCAGCTCGGGTACGGAAGGTCGAACGCGGGCGCTCCGGTGAAGAGGAATCCCTCCGGGGTCAGCTCCTTGGGCACACCGAGTTCGGCGAGTTGGGCACTCAGGCCGGAGAAGTACTGGGCCGGCCGGGGAAACGGGCCGAAGTCGAAGGGGTCGCCCCCGCAGTTGTTCACCAGGGCCTTGAACGCGTAGCCGTAGGCCGCACCGGAGCCGGCGTCCTTCGGGCGGCCCGCCGCGATGTCCTCCAGCGCCTCGGCGATCGAGCGGTTCTCGCCCTGGAGCGGGTCCTCGGCGGTCTCTCCGGGGCCGTGGTCGAACCACCGCCGTGCCCACTGGCGGCAGCGGTCGAGGTACTGCTTGTCGCCGTCGCGGATCCGCTCCTCGATCTCGGCGACGCTGACGCTGTGCAGGTGGAGGATGTAGCCCATGTCCTCGGCTCCCGGGTGGTCGCGGTGCGGACGTGCGGGGAGCGCGCCCTCGTGCGTCCCCTACGACGAAGTCGCCGCGCGGGTGGTTCCCGCCGGGGCCGGCGGGCGGCCAGCGCGCCCGTTGTCCGGCGCCCACCAACCAGCCGCCGCTACACTGAGCAACTATTGCGTCACACCACGCACCTTCTCCGTCCCTCCCCGTTCACCCCGTACACGCCAGGCCGCGCCGCACCACCGGACGCGGCCCGGCGGGCACGCCCGCGTCGTCGACACCGCACAGCGGAGGGACATGATCGAGTTCTGGAGCCTGGCCATAGCGTTCGCGGCGCTGCTCGCTGGCGCCGGAGTCCTCGCGGTGCGGCGGTACCGGATCTCCGGGGCCGAGTACGGCCGGGCCGTCGGCGGTATGGTCGCGCCGACACTGCTCGGCATCTACCTGGTGGCGGCCACGCTGGGCGTCGTGATCGGCTGGGAGAGCAACCGCACCGCCCGCGGCACCGTCGCGGACGAGGCAGCGGTCGCCACCCAGCTGTACTGGACGGCGGGCTCGCTGCCCGAGCCGCACCGCTCGGCGATCCGGGCGGACCTGCGCGCGTACCTCACCAGCGCGGTCGAGCGCGACTGGCCGGCGATGCGCAGGGCCGGTGACCTCAGCGAGAGTGGCGCCGCCGACCTGGAGCGGCTGCACACCCGGGTGGCGGCGATCACCGCCCGGAACCACGCGACGGCGGCGGACCGGGCGGCGGCCGCGCGGCAGACCGCCGAACTCGTCCGGCTCCGGGTCGATCGCGGGAACACCGCCGGCCGGAGCATCCCGGTACCGCTGATGGCGGCGACGGCCGTCGCCGCCCTCGCGGTCGCCGCGCTGCCGTTCGCCGCGGGGGCCCGGGCCTCGCGCGCCACGGTGTTCTGGGCCGGGTTGAACCTGGCGTTCGTCGTGGCGACGGCGACGATGCCGCCGCTGCTCGACAATCCGTTCGCCGGACCGTTCGGGGTCACGGCCGAGCCGCTGCGCGAGGCCGTGGACCAGTTCGCCCTCGTGGACGGAGCGTCCGCCCGGGGGTGAGCCGAACCGCCTGGCGGGACACCGCGCCCGACCAGGGGCCCGAGGCCCCGGAAGGGCCGGCCGTTCCCGTCCGCGCGTCGGCTCCGCACTGCCTCCGGCTCCCCGCCCGCGCCCGACGCACGCCGCGCCCCCGGTGCCGGTCGGTCCGGCCGGGCCCGCGCGCATCGGCATGGCCGCATGCTGGGCCGCCGGGCCGGTCCCGCCTCCTGTCCCGCCGGCCCGCCGCACAGCGGGGCGGAGCGGGCGAGGAGGTCCGCCCGGGCGGATCTCCGGCCCAGCTCTGGACAGCGCCCCGCCGGGACGGCTCCGCGCGGCTACTCAGTCCGATCTGAGTAGCCGGCACCTGCCGGCGGCACCGGTTCCGCCCGTAGTCTCGGACTCCGCCAGGGGCCCGCCGAGACCAGGGGAGGCAGCCGGATGACCCGAGAGCGCCGCGTTCCGGCGGGCGGTGAACCGCGTACGGCGGGGACGGCGGCGCGCTCCCCGGCCGCCGCCGCGGCGATCGGCGCGCTGGTCGGGGTGGGCGTCGGCCTGCTGGTCGTCCTGGTGGCGTTCGCGTGGGTCATGGCGCTGTTGCACGCCGCGTACTCCGAACTCGGCTATCTCAGCACCCGGGACACCGCCATCGGCCTGGTGGCCTCCGTGCCGGTGGTGGCGGGGATCGGGGCCGCCGCATGGCTGGCGCTCCGGGCGGCCGATGCGCCGCGCCCGCGGGCGGGCGCGGCCGCCGGTCTCGGAGCCGCCCTGCTCGGGCTGCTCACCGGCCCCTTCTCGCTGGTGCTCTCCCCGTGCCTCGCCGCACTCGTCGGCGCGGCGGTCGCGGGCCTGGGGACAGCCGGCCCCGCCGGTCCACCGCGACGCTGAGGCCGGCTTCCGGGTCCCGCGCAGGCTGACGGGGGCTGCGCGGGCCCCGGGGCTGGGGCGGCCGAAGGGCGCCGCCCGCACCCGTGGCACGGAAAACCGGGTGCGCACACGGTCGGCGCCATGGTCGTCAAGGCCGCCACAGCCCGCGGCCAGTCCCCGCCCATCGCACCCGCTGGTCCCGGAGTAGGAGAGGCCGCCTCCTCTCTCCACGGCCGAAGTCCTTCGTCCGCACCCGTGGCACGGAGAACCGAGCGGCGGACAGTGGACCCCGATCGCCCGACCGCCGCATCGCCCCACCGCCGCAGGCCGCCGTAGTAGCGCCGGCCGCCGAACCCGCCGTACCTCACCCGGCCCACCGGCCAGTCCCCCACACGCCGCACACATCGCCGAACACGGGAAGCCGCACCCCCCTCCACGGCCAGAGGCCACCGCCCGCCCGGCCCGCCCGGCCCGCGCGGATCCGGCTGGAGTCTCGCGCGGCCCGCCCGCGTCCGGGTCGACCGGTCAGTGCGGCGGAGCAACGTCCCTGGCCGCACGGGCGCGCGGACGCCGCAGGAATTCCAGAGAGCAGCGCGGGCCCGGCGGGACGGTGCCCGGGACGGACCGGGCGGCTCGGGCATCCCCGGCGGCCGGGGCCGCCGTCGCTGCCGCAGCGTGCCAGGGGCTCGGCCGCCACACGCTGATGGCGGTGAGCGTGACCGTGCCGCGTACGGCGGCCCGTCGTTCGCGCCGGGGCCGCGGACGGCGGTGCTCCCCTGGCCGTCAGTCCCGGGGGCGCGCGGCAGCGACCGCGACGGTGGTCGCGAGCAGGGCGATGACCAGCATGACGTACGCCGCGCGGAGCCCTGTCGGGCGCTGGTCCGCCGGTTCGTCGGCCACGGCGAGCGCCAGCGCTCCCGGCAGCGCCGCCGGGGTGGCGGCAGGGGCGCCCACCGCGACCGCCTCCGGCGAGGGCGTGCCGCTCGGAGAGGGACTGGGCGAGGCTTCGGCGCCCGGCGGCACCGAGGACTCCGGCGGCACCGGACCGCGCGGCGACGCCGGGTGGGTGGCGAGCTCCGCGGTGTCGGGCGCGGGTGCCGTGGACCGCGGCTGCTGCCCGGCGGGCGGCCGCGGGACAGGCGCCGGAACGACCGGCTCCGGTGGCCCGATCTCCGGCGCCGGGGGTTCCGGAACGGGGACCGGCGGACTCTGCGGCGGCTCGTTGCCGCCGACCGGACCGGTCTCCTCGTGCACGGACGTGCGAAGCGCGGGCAGGGCGAGGCGGTCCACCGCCGGTGCGAGCGCCCTCCCGGGGCTGGCGGCAGCTTCCAGGGACCGCGGAGCGGGGGCGGCGCCGAGGCAGCCGAGCATGGTGGCGGCCGTGCACACCGCCAGCCCCGCCCGCCTGCGGCCGCGCCATCCGCGGCGCCCGGCCGCCCCGCCGCGGCCGCCCCTCGGCCACAACGTCCGCACCTGCCGCGCACCTGCCAGGCCGGTGCCGCCCATCCGCGCGCCGGACCGCCGCATACCGCCTCCCGTCCGAACCGCCGGTGACTCCACGCGTCGGGCCCGGCGTGCCGCGCCGGACCGGACACCCGTCCATGATGCAACGGAACGGCTACGCAGCGTGGCGGTACGCGGCCATCCGCCTCTGGTTCGCCAGGGATTCGGCGCGGATGTCCGAGTTGCTTTGCCCCGACCGCGGACGGGCCGCCGCCCGCCGAGCGGCCCCTGTCAGCGGGCGACGCCCGGCGGCCCGCTCCCCGTCACCAGGTGACCGCGGGCGGCAGCAGGTCCGGCGACGCCTCCGGCCACTCGGCCGGGCCGCCCAGCGGCACCAGGCGCGCCATCTGCTCGCGGAACCACGGGGACGCCTCGTCCGCGTCCCGCAGCCGGACGCAGTCCGGCCAGTCCCACCACTCCGCCTCGGCCACCTCATCGGGATCCGGGGCGAGGGGGCCGATGGCCGGGGCCCGCACCACGGGGCACAGCTCGTGCTCGACGACCCCGTTGGACATGGTGGCCCGGTAGCTGAAGTCCGGCAGGACCAGCGCCATCTCGCCGACCCGCACCCCCAGCTCCTGGCCGACCCGCCGCCGCACCGCCGCCCGCAGCGACTCCCCCGGAGCGGGATGGCCGCAGCAGCTGTTGGTCAGCACGGACGGCCAGGTGGGCTTGTGGTGCGCCCGCCGGGTCATGAGCACCCGGCCGGCGTCGTCCACCAGGTAGCAGGAGAACGCCAGGTGCAGCGGCGTGTCCTGGTGGTGGCTCGCCCGCTTCGGCGCGACGCCGACGGCCTCCCCCTCCGGGCTGAGCAGCACGATCTGCTCGTCGTCCCCGCCCGCCGGCCCCTCTCCGGC
>NZ_QEIO01000168.1 GCF_003336425.1 Marinitenerispora sediminis
CGGTGAGAAGGGTGTCCAGGTTTCGTGTCACGACTTAACCATCGGGCACCCTTCGCCATGTCCGCGACCTCCTCAGACATCGGACTCAATCATCTAGACCGCCGAGCGGCCGGCCGCAGCCCGGCCGAGTGGCCGCCGACCGCCGCGGCCACCGGCCCGGGCGCACCGGCACCCCCTCAGTGATCCAGCGGGAGGCCGGGCGTGTCCGCCCGGAAGCGCTCGTGCCCGAGCACGCTCAGCATCTGCAGCTTCTCGTGGTCCGCGGTGCGCGGGGCGGCGGTGAGCACCAGCAGCGCCTGGGACTGGTCCTCGGTGAACAGCGTCTGGCAGTCGACCTCGATCGCGCCGAGTTCGGGGTGGAGGAGCGTCTTGTGGTCCTCGAAGCGCTTGGCGACCTCGTGCCGCTCCCACAGCTCGGCGAACTCCGCGCTCTCCTGCCGCAGCGCCCGGACGATCTCCCCCGCCCGCGAGCGCGGGCCCATCGCCCCGTAGGCCGCACGCAGGTTCGCCACCTGCGCGCGGCTCTGCCGGTGGTGGTCGTCCTCGGGGTAGCACCGCCGCTCGGCGGGGTCGGTGAACCAGCGGTAGATCCCGCTGTGGGCGAGCCCCGTGCAGCCGGACCTGTCGCCGAACAGGGCCTCGGCCGGCCGGTTCTGCACGAGCGTCTCGCCGAGAGCGGACAGGATGAGCGCCGGAGTGTCCGCCAGGCGGTCCAGGACGCGCAGCAGGGCGGGGGCGACATGCGGCGCGGCCGAGACGGGCGACGGCGCGTTGCGCCCGGCCACCCGGAACAGGTAGTCGCGCTCGCTGCCGGTCAGCCGCAGCACCCGCGCGAGCGAGGCGAGCATCTGCTCGCTCGGCTGCGGGCCCCGCTGCTGTTCGAGCCGCGTGTAGTAGTCGGTCGACATCGCGGCCAGCGCCGCGACCTCCTCCCGCCTGAGCCCGGCGGCCCGACGGCGCGCGCCCGGCGCGAGTCCGACGTCCTCGGGCCGCAGCCCGTCGCGGCGGCGGCGCAGGAAGGCCGCCAGTGCTGCACGATCCATGGGCCCAGTATCGGTCGCCGCCCCGGCCCGAACCAGGGATCGCCGATCCCCCGACAACCGCTCTCTGCCCGCCTCCCGCCGCAGTGGGCAGTCTCAAGGCATGAACATTTCCGGAAACACCATCTTCATCCCCGGCTCCACGAGCGGCATCGGACTCGCCCTCGCCCTGGAGCTGCGGGCCAGGGGCAACACCGTCATCGTCGGCGGCCGTCGCGCCGAGCTGCTGGAGCGGATCGCCGCCGAGCACCCCGGTATCGACACCGTGCGGATCGACACCGCCGACGCCGGGAGCATCGAGAGCGCCGCGAAGGAGGTGCTCGCCAAGCACCCGGACCTCAACGTGCTCGTCACGATGGCCGGCATCATGCGCGTCGAGGACTGGCACCGGCCCGAGTCGTTCCTCGCCTCGGCGGAGTCGGTGGTCACGACCAACGTGCTCGGCCCGATCCGCCTGATCGCCGCGTTCGTCGAGCACCTGCGGACCCGGCCGGACGCCACGATCATCACCGTCTCCTCCGGCCTCGCCTTCGCCCCGCTCCGGGCCACCCCGAGCTACAACGCGTCGAAGGCGGCGATCCACATGCTCAGCGAGTCGCTCCGGCTGCAGCTCGCCGACACGTCGGTGAAGGTCCTGGAGCTGGTCCCGCCGGCCGTGCGCACCGCGCTACTGCCCGGCCAGGAGACCAGCGAGTTCGCGATGCCGCTCGACGAGTTCGTGGCGGAGGTCGTCACGCTGCTGGAGTCCCGGCCCGACGCGCGGGAGATCCAGGTGGAGCGCGTGAAGTTCCTGCGCCACGCCGAAGCGCGCGGCGACTACGACCAGGTCGTCGCGACGCTCAACGCGGCCGACCCGCACGGGAAGTAGCCGCCGGCGCCGCCGGAGGGCCCGCGGCCGCGCGGGTGCCCGGCCGCGGCACGGGGGGCGGGCCCCGCGTCCAGGCCCGCCGTTTCCGACCCGGGGCGTAGGGGGCGAGCACGCGGGGGACCACGGGGTACGGGGTCCGGACCGGTTCCCCGGCGGGGCCGGTGCCCGGGTCAGGCCGACAACTCCCGCTCCGCCTCGGCGTATGAATGGGGACAAAGCTCGGACATCTTCCGGAAGAAGACCGTCCCGGCCGCTCGCAGCGCCCCAAGGAGCTCCGCTGACGAGGTGCTCGCCCTCCTGATGTCGCCACCGAAGTCGGCGGTCACCAGGACGCGGGGGCCCGCCTCCCGGAAGGAGAGCCTGATCGGCTGGTCCGGGAAGAAGGTCTCCGCGTACCCCGACGTCCGCAATGTCGCCGCCATCGTGGCGATGTAGCACCAGAGCTGGTCCACGTAGTCCCACTCCGGGGTGCCGATGATCTCCACACCGCCCACGGACAGCCGAATGGCGCCCTCGATGTAGTGGTGGTCGGGAGGCGAGGTGCGGCATACCTCCACCCGGACGAACGCTCCGTCCACTCCCCTGAGAAACGTCTCGATCTCGACCACGCCACCGGCCTTCCTACTGCTGGGATCCAGGGTGGAGCCCGCTCACCGGGCCCCGCCCGCGCCGAGTAGCGACCCCCCAAGGCCGCCAGTCCGCCAGCCCCGGGGCGAGCTCGCCGCCCGACAAAACGGCTGCCCGCCCGGTGCGCGGCTACAGAGCTATGAGGCCGGCGCGTGTCGGCCGGAACCCGCAGGCCGCGAAGTAGAAGTCCCGCAGATCATCATCGAAGTCGACGTGCAGCCACTCGCACCGGGCCGCGCGGGCCTGCCTGGCGGCCGCGGCGACGAGTTCGGTCCCGATCCCGTGCCGCCGGTGTCCCCCCGCGACGAGGGTGTCGAGGATGAAGGCATGGCCGGCACCATCCCACGCCACATTGACGAACCCGACGAGCTCGCCGCCCTCCCTCGCACAGACCCACCCGAGGCTGTGCCGGTTGACCTGGGCCCACCAGTCATCCTCCAGCGGCGCATGCCCGAAGCCCTCCGCGTGCAGGGCGTTGACCGCCGTGTTGTCGAAGCGCCCTCGCCACTCGTAGCTGATCGTCATGCCGCGACCGTAGGGAACGACCCATGCTGGCGGCAATCAGGTTTCCAGCCGACCGCGCACGCCCGGACCGCGCGCCACCCGGCCGGCACGCGGCCCCCTGGACGGCGCCCACCCCCTTCGACCGGCTGGCCGACGTCCGCCGAACGGCACCGGCACGGGATGGCCGCCCAGGTCCCCGGCACCCTGCGGGCAGAGCCGACATCGGCGCCTCCCCCGGCACCGGGCCTCATCGTTGCCGTGCGCTTCCCACCGCCAAGGCGTGCAGGACGCGGCGGCGGCCCTGGGGTGTGTGCAGGACCGTGTCCAGCCAGCAGCCGACCGGGCGTACCGGGTGGCCGGTGGCCGTGGCGGTCAGCCAGGCGGCGTGGGCGGCGAGGCCGGCGCTGACGTGTTCGGTGAGTGCCGCCTGCGGGGCCGGGTCGGGGCTGCCGAGGAGGAGCAGGAGGGTGTCGGCCGCGCTGACCTGCGGCTGCCCGCAGCAGCGTTCGGCGAGGGCGGCGGCCAGGTCCGGTACCTCGCGGGGGTGGACGGCGAGCACGCGTTCCGTGCCGTGCAGGGCGGCGGCGGCCTCGGTGACGGCCGCGGGGACGGCCGCTCCCCCGCCTCCGATGTGCGGCCACGGGGCGCTGTGCCGGGTGAGCAGCGTCCCGGCGCTCGGCGGCGGCACGGGCGGGAGCTCAATGGTGGCGGCTGCCGGGGCCGACGAGAGCGCGGCCAGCGCCGCCGCCACCATGTCGAGGTCGGCGCCCGCGACCGGTGCGGTGGGCAGGCGGCCGGATCTGGTCGTGCTCCATTCCGGGCACGGCGCCGGCGCGGCCGGTCCCCCCAGGAGTTCGGACGCCGTACCGCCCGGGGGAGCAGGCGGCCCGGGGACCGTCCCGTCCAGGGAACGGGGCGATCCGGGGACCGCCCCGCCCGGGGCATCGGGCGCGGCGGACGCCAGCCCGTCCGGGGAGTCGAGCGGCGCGGACCCGCTCGGAGGCGGGGGGAGGTCCAGTCGCACCACCGCCATCGGGTACTCCGGTGCGGTCCGCGGCCAGCGCACCGCGCCGTCCGAGAACGGCAGCCCGGCCTCGGCCGCGAGGGTGCGCCCGGGTGGCCCGATCTCGGCGCGTGCGGTGACGCCCCGTGCCGCGGCCGCGGCGAGCAGCGCGCCGACGGCGTGTCCGAGGTCGAGCAGCAGGACCGGGAGCGAGCGCGGGCCGTACCGCCAGACCGTGCGCGCCGGGTTGAGGGCGAGCATCACGGCGCAGGACGCCCCGGGGCCGGGGCCGCGGCGCGACGGGGCGCGCAGGGCGTGGGCGACCGGGTCGTAGCGCCAGGCGGCCGGGCCGTGCAGCACGTGGGCCTCCACCGGGTAGCGGCCGCCGGCCGAGGGGACCCGGCGCAGCCGCACCCCCGCCTGGACGCGCCGGGGGTCGGCTGCCAGCGCGAGGTCGAGCAGAGCACCGAGGCCGGCGTGCGGAGCGCGCGGCAGCGCGACGGCCGCGCCCGGCCAGCGCCGCCGGTCGGGGGGCCGCGACTCCGGAGCGGCGGGGCCGGGCGGCCGCCCCGACCACGCGGTCCGCAGCGCCGCCGTGACCGGGTCCCGGGCGGTCTCGGGCGCCGCGCTCACAGGAACGGCGGCGGGTCGAGGACGAGGCCGTCCGGTCCGGACGCGGGGTCGGCGCCGGGTGCCCAGCCGCGCGCGGCGGCCGCGGAGCGCCAGCGCGGCAGGCCGAGGTAGCGGAACGCCGCCGGGGCGTTGGGCACCAGCCCGGTGGCGCAGGTGCGCACCACGCGCAGCGGTGTCTCGGCCACGTCGGGGGTGGTGAGGTCGACGGTGGCGATCCGCACGCCGTCCGCGGCGAGGGCGGCGCGCAGGCCCGCGTCGTCGCCGCGGGGCAGGTCGGCGGCGCCGATCGTCCGCTCCGGTTCGGTGAACCGGCGCAGCAGCCGGTCCTGGACCTGCGGGTCCAGCCACACTTGCACCTGCGCGCCCAGGTCGCGAACCCGCTCGAAGTCGCGGCCGGTCGCCCGCGCGTAGTCGCGGTCCGGCCGGAACGGAAGGTAGAGCCCGGAGGCGAGCACTCCGGCGTCGATCGCCTGGAACACCCAGCCTCCGGGGTCGATGAGGCCGAGGGTGAACACCCAGGTGTGCACGGCCTCCAGCACCGCCTTGACGCACGCCTCGGCGGGGTCCAGCCGGGCCGCTCCGCCGCCGCCGACGATCCCGGTCACCGGGTCGACCACGACCGCCGCCACGCAGGCGACCGGGTACTCACTGGGCAGCCGGACGAGGTGGACGTCGAGCCGCGACCCGGCGAACTCGGCGGCCAGCCCGGGTACGGAGGCGGTGTCGATACCGGTGGTGGGGCCGCCCAGGTGCCACCACAGCTCCAGGGCGTCGCGTTCCAGCAGCTCCAGCAGGCCGCGGCGCTGCGCGTCGGCGGCGTCGGCTCCGGTGGCGATGCCCGCGTAGTTGAGGTGGTGCACGCGGGGCTCGGCGCGCCGCTGTCCGGAGTGGTAGTTGAGGTACACCCAGGACGCGGGGAGCCAGCAGGTCCGGCCGTCCTCCTCCCCCGCGACCCAGGCGATCTCCTGGTCTGCGGTGAACGGCCGGTAGGGGAAGCCGGGCCGGGTGTGCTGCCAGGGCGCGAAGAACGGGAGGTCGTCCGGTCCGAACAGCCGCTCGCCGCCGGCCGCGATCTCCTCAGCGGTGGCGACGCGCAGCCCCGGCGGCACCCGGTTGCCGCAGTAGCGCTCCACGGCCTCACCGAGCGCGGCGATCCTGGCGCCGTCGCTGTCCCCGAAGGTGGTACCGAGGCTGACCCGGTCGGCGGGCCACACCCCGAGCCGGCGGGCGTCGGCGACCTCGGCGGTGACGCCCCGGTACCGCGGCGGCATGCCCGGAACCGGGGCCACCGGGACGAGCCGCCGGACGACACCGGTGAGCGGATCGATGAGCGCCTCGGGCGGCAGCGCCGGCGCGTCGGTGGACGGGGGGACGGTCATAGGGGCGCTCCAGGGTGGTCGGCGGTCCTGTCGGGCCGTGGCGGAAGAGTTCCGGCCGGGGACAACGGGCGGGTCGGGACGGGTTCGCGAACGGCCGGGCGCCGCCCGGGGCCCGGACCGCGCCGCGGGCGATGGCGGGACGGCCGCGCCGCCGGAGTGGGCCAGCCGTACAGGCCGGAGCCGTGGCCGGGCGGCGGCAGGCACGGGGCTGGCCGGCACAAGGCGGCGGCTCCTCCTGGTCCTCCCAGGCGGCGGTCGCGCTGCCGGGGCGCCGCCGCGCGGCATCGTCGCGGGCAGTACCGCGTGCCTCCTCCAGCGGCCTCGGGGGCGCGGCGGGAGCCGCAGGCCGGCGGTGGCGGCGGGACCCGGCGAGCGGGCGGAAACCGCGTGCGGACGGCCCTCCCCCCTTCCGCGGGCGCGGGCGCGGGGCCGAGTCGTGGCCGGGGAGCACCGCCATGGCGCGTGCCAGCACAGGCGGGCGGCGGCGACGCCGTCCCCCGGCCGGCGCGGTGCGGGCGCCGCGGCAGGCGGCGGTGCCGAGCCCGCCATGCCGCATCGCCTCGACCCCGCGCTCCCGCTCCGCCGACGCGCCGCCGGGCGCGGATGCCGCCGCCGTCGCCGGCCCGGGCGGCCACCGGTCCGCGGGGGCGCTGTCTCCGCGGGCGCGGTCGAGCCGGCCCGCCCTCCTCGGTGGTCGCGCGGTTCCGTGCCGCGCCGGGCCGATGCCCGTGCCCCGGTGCGGGCGCCGGCGGCGGCCGCGAGGTCCGCCTGCGGCCGCGGCGAGGGGCCCCGGCCCCCGGGCCGGTCGGTGCCGGCGCCCGGGCCTCCCCGGTCGGCCGCCGCTGGCCTCCGGGGTCCGGGGCAGCCGGGCGCGCTCACGTCACCTCCGCCGGCAGGGCGTCGGCGGGGACGGCGTCCGCGCCGGGCACGCACCACGGCAGGTCCAGGTCGATGGACGTCACCTGCCGCCGGCTCGGGCGCAGGTCGGTGGCGAGGACCGGATCGACGCCGGTGTGCGGATTGCGGGCGTGGCGGGGCCAGTGGTGGCCGGCGACCTCGACCGCCAGCCGGGCACCGGCGGGGAGCACGGCGGCGACCGGCGGCGTGCGCAGCGCGATCCGCGCGGGTGTGCCGGGGCGGTGCGCGCGGCGGAGGACGGCGTGCCCGAGCTGGACGTGCTCGCGGCCGTTCCACAGGGAGACGCGGGCCGCCCAGTCGGCGTCGGGTGTGTCGGCGACGACGGTGCACCGCAGGCCGATCGGGCCGCGCAGCTCCCCCGGTGGCAGCGGCGGGGTGCGCGCGAAGGCGTGGTCGTCGCCGGCGCGTGCCCGCGGGTCGGGCAGCGGGGTGTCGAGGGGGCGGGAGCGGAACGGCCGGTGCGGGTCGGCCGTGAAGGCCGCGGGATCGGGGTTCAGGCGCAGCCGCCGGTGCCGGGCACCGGGCGGCGGCAGTCGGCGCCACTGGCCGTCGCCGGTCACGGCGAGGAGTTCGCGGCGGCCGGTGACGGTCCCGCGTGCGGCGGCCCGCGCCCAGTCGAGGTAGAGGCGGCCGATCCGCCGGCCGCCGAGGGCCGCGCCGGGGCGGCGGGCGTCCAGCTCGTGGCCCCACGGGCCCAGCAGGAGCCGCACCGCTCCGCCCCAGGCCCGGGCGAGTTCGAGGGTGTCGGCGGCGAACGCGTCGTGCAGCCCGCCGACGGCCAGCAGCGGGGGGCGGGCCGCGGACAGCCGGGCCCACAGCGGGCCCCGGCGGGCAGCCCGCCACAGGTCGCGCCAGCCGGGCGGCGGTGCGGTCAGGAGGTGGTCGAGGATGCCGATCGGCGGCACCGCGGCGAGCAGTGCGGCGCCCTCGGGTGCCGGGGAGCGCGGCCGGGCGCTGCCGCCGTGCTCGGCCCACCAGCCGACCCGGCAGGCGAGCCGCGCGGCGCCGCCGGGTTCGCGCGCGGTCTCGCCGGGCCCCATGGCGGGGACCGCGGCGAGCACTCCGCGGACGGCGGGATGGCCCGAGACGCCGAGTGCGAGCGCGCAGTAGGCGCCGTAGGAGGCCCCGGCGGCGATGACCGTGCCGTCGCAGAACTCCTGGCGCAGCACCCAGTCGAGCACCGCGGCTCCGTCGCCCTCCTCGTGGCGGTAGGGCGTGAAGGTCCCCCCGGAGGCGAAGCGTCCGCGCACGTCGGCGAGGACGCAGGTGAATCCCCCGCGGGCCCAGCCCCGGGCCTCGGCGAGCAGCCGCTCGCTACCGTAGGGGGTGCGCACGAGCACCACCGGGGCGGGGCCGGGCCGGCCGGTCGGCACGGCGGTGACCGCCAGGGCGGTACCGTCCGGGGCGCGCACGGTGCGCCGGACGGCGGGGGGCGCCGTCACGGCGCGGTCGCCGGCACCGGCAGGACCGGGTGGTCGGTGATGTCGCCGGTGTCCAGGTCCACCACGCGCAGCCGGCGGCGGGCGGGTGTCGCGTGCGGGGTGAGGGAGCCGGGGCGGGGTGCGGCGTCGTGCGCCCACGCGCACAGGTCCTGCGCGACGAGGGCGGCGACGAGCCGGCGTTCGGCCTCGTCGGGGCGCTCGTCGCCCAGGGTGAGCTCCCCGGCGGCGGCACCGTCCCAGTAGGCGGTGAGGTGGCGGTGGCCGGATCCGGCGGCGGCCAGGCGGCGGGCGCGGACGTCGGCGTGTCGGACGTCGCCGGGCCGGGCGGCGACCGGTTCGATGAGGACGTGGCGCCCCTCGCGGCTGATCCGCTGCCACGCGACGCCGCGGTCGGCGAGCGCGTCGAGCCGCGTCCAGGACCGGGGGGCCGGGCCGTCGTGCAGCCAGCACAGGGCGTCGACGTCGGCGGCGGCGAGCCGCTCGGGGTCGTCGCCGGGGTCCAGGGGCAGCGCGATCGCGCCGGCGAGGGTGAGGGCCGCGGCGAGGGGCGCGAGGGCGCCGGGGTCGGCCGGCGTGCGGACGACGCCGACCCGGCGCCGCCCGGCCGGCCACCCGGGCCGCGCACCCAGGTGGCCGGCGGCGGCGAAGGCGTCCAGCTCCGGGGGGAGGCCGGCGCCGTCGGGTCCGGTGAGGGCGGCGTGCACCGCCGCGATCGCGGGGTCGGGCAGGGCGATCTCGAAGAGCTCGCCGTCGGCGGCACGCAGCACGGTGCGGCCGGTTCCGGCGCGGTAGAGGGCCGTGCCCGGCCGCAGGCGCGGCGGGAGCGGGAGGGGGTGCGCGGTGGCGCGGGAGTCCGGCGTCGTGCTGGTCACGTGTGCTCCGTCGTCGTGGTGCCAGGGGTCGGCGTCGCGCGGCGCGACCCGCCGCCGCTGCGAGGGGGAGGGCCGGCCGGCGGGGGTGCCCGGAGGCTCGGCCGGTCCCGTCCCGGCGGGGCCGTGGGGCCGCCGTGTGCTCCGCGGCGGCCCCACTGCCGTGCGCTACTCGGTCTCCTCCTCGAAGGGGTTCTCCACCAGCGCGTTGCTGTGGCTGGCGGAGTTGTGCGGCAGCTCGCGCTCCTGCTCGACCTTGACGAACACCTGCTCCATGTTGTGCACCTCCTCACGCTCCGACGGTGGGGTGTTTCGGACGGCTACGACCCTAGGAAAGAATGATTATCATTATCAATACTTTGCACCGTGTGATCAACGCGACACATTGCATTTACCGTCCATGCGCTTCACATCCATCCCCAAGGGGCAAATTTGACTGTTTCCGACCTTGAGCGCTCCCAGGACGACGCCACCCTCCGAGCGGACTTCCGCCGCTACCTGGCGGCGCGGGTGGTCTCCGTCACGGGCACCCTGGTGGCCACCGTCGCGCTGCCCGTGCTCGTCTACCAGCTCTCCGGCTCCCCGGCCTGGACGTCGGCCGTGGCGGTGACCGGCGCGCTGCCCTACCTGCTCTTCGGGCTGTTCGCCGGCGCGGTGAGCGACCGCCTGGACCGCCGGGCCCTCATGGTGGGGGCCGACCTCCTCAGCGGGCTGGCGCTCGCCAGCATCCCCGCCGCGTGGGCGCTGGACGCGCTGCACCCGCTGCACGTGCTCGCCGTCGCCTTCGTGGTGCAGACCCTCTACGTCGTGTTCGACTCCGCCAACTTCGGCGCGCTGCCCCGGCTGGTCGGCCGCGAACGGCTCACCGCCGCCTACTCCCAGGTCTACGGGGCCACCACCCTGGCGGAGCTGGCGGTGCCGCCGCTGGCCGGGCTGCTGGTCGCCGTGGTGGCGCCGGCGCCGCTCATCGGGGTCAACGCCGCCACCGCCCTGGCGTCGGCGGCCCTCGTCCGCGCGATCACCCGCCCGCTCTCCGCCCCGCGCTCCCC
>NZ_QEIO01000169.1 GCF_003336425.1 Marinitenerispora sediminis
GGCGGCCGGTCAGTCCTGGCCGAACGACTCGACCCGCATGACACTGGCGACGGCCCGCACCATGTCCAGGCCGCGCAGGTCCTCCACGGTACGGGCCAGCGCGGCGTCGGGGGCTCGGTGGCTGACGAGGACGAGCTGGGCGTCGTCCCCGAACCCCTCCTGCCGGACGTTCCTGATGGAGACCCCGTGGCCGGCGAAGACGTCGGCGACCCGGGCCAGCACGCCCGGCCGGTCGGCGACGTCCAGGGCCACGTGGTAGCGGGTGACGGTCTCGCCCATGGGGTGGACGGGCAGGCCGGTGTCGTGGGCGCCCTCGGCGACGTGGGTGCCGGCCAGCCGGTTGCGGGCCACCGCCACCAGGTCGCCGAGCACCGCGCTCGCGGTGGGCGCGCCGCCGGCGCCGGCCCCGTAGAACATCAGCCGGCCGGCCGACTCGGCCTCCACGAAGACGGCGTTGTAGGCCTCGTTGACCGTGGCGAGCGGATGCCGGCGGGGCAGCATCACGGGGTGCACCCGCACGCCCACGGAGGTGCCGTCGGCGGAGCGCTGGCAGATGGCCAGCAGTTTGACGACGCAGCCCATGGCCTTGGCGCTGGCGATGTCGGCCGCGGACACCTCGGTGATGCCCTCGCGGTGGACGTCGGCCGCGGTCACCCGGGTGTGGAACGCCAGGCGGGCGAGGATCGCGGCCTTCGCGGCGGCGTCGAAGCCCTCCACGTCAGCGGTCGGGTCGGCCTCGGCGTAGCCGAGGGACTGCGCCTCCTCCAGGGACTCCGCGAAGCCCGCGCCCCGGCTGTCCATCCGGTCGAGGATGTAGTTGGTGGTGCCGTTGACGATGCCCAGCACGCGGTGCACCCGGTCGCCGGCCAGCGAGTCGCGCAGCGGGCGCAGCAGGGGGATCGCGCCGGCCACGCTCGCCTCGTAGTAGACGTCGACGCCGGCGTCGCGGGCGGCGGCGTGGATCGTCGCGCCGTCCTCCGCCAGCAGCGCCTTGTTCGCCGTCACCACGGACTTGCCGCTCTTGATCGCGGCGAGGATGAGGGAGCGGGCGGGCTCGATGCCGCCGATGACCTCGACCACGAGGTCGATGTCGGGCCGGGTCACCAGGCCCATGGCGTCGGTGGTGAACAGCGCCGGATCCACCCCCGTGCCGCGGGCGCGCCCGAGCCGGCGCACCGCGATGCCTCCGATCTCCAGGGACGTTCCGACACGCGCCGCGAGTTCGGAGGACTGGTCGTTGATCAGCCGCACCACTTCCGAGCCGACTACACCGCAGCCCAGCAGCGCCACCTTGAGTGCCATCAGGGGGTGACTCCCACTTCTTCGCTCATACTTCGCTCCGTCTCCTCGCTCCGCGCCGGCCGCGCCGCGGGCCCGGCGGCCGCGAACGGGGGCACGCCGCCGCACCGCGCGCGGCGCCGGCCCCGCGGGGGCGGGACCGGACGGCGCGGACGACGGCCAGGGTCAGCCTACGTCCCGGCGCAGCAGGTCGTCCTCGGTCTCCCGGCGCACCAGCGTGCGGGCGGCGCCGTCGCGCACCGCGACCACGGCTGGACGGGCCAGGTGGTTGTAGTTGCTCGCCATGGAGTGGCAGTAGGCGCCGGTGGCGGCGACGGCCACGAGGTCGCCGGGCCGCAGGTCGCCCGGGAGGTACAGGTCGCGGACCAGCACGTCACCGCTCTCGCAGTGCTTGCCGACCAGGCGGGACAGCGTGGGCTCGGTGTCGCTGGCGCGCGAGGCGAGCACGCACGTGTAGTCGGCGCCGTACAGCGCGGTGCGGATGTTGTCGCTCATACCGCCGTCGACGCTGACATAGCTGCGGATGCCCTCGACGTCCTTGATCGTGCCGACCTCGTACAGCGTGACGCCGCACGGGCCGGCGATGGCGCGGCCGGGTTCGACGGCGATGCGCGGCATGGGCAGGCCGTGCGACTCGCACTCGCGCCGGACGATCCCGAGGAGGCGGTCCGCGATGACCTTGGGCTCCAGGGGCCGGTCGCCGGTGACGTAGGCGATGCCGAGGCCGCCGCCGAGGTCGAGTTCCCGCAGGGGGGTGCCGTGCTCGGCGTGCACCTCGGTGAGGAACTCGGCGAGCCGGCGGGCGGCGACCTCGAACCCGGCGGTGTCGAAGATCTGCGACCCGATGTGGGAGTGCAGGCCGACCAGGTCGAGGTGCGCGGAGGCCAGCGTGCGCCGGACCGCCTCGGCGGCCGCGCCGCTGCTCAGCGCCAGGCCGAACTTCTGGTCGTCGTGGGCGGTCGCGACGAACTCGTGGGTGTGCGCCTCGACGCCCGTGGTCACCCGGACGAGGACGTCGACGACGCGGCCGCGGTCGGCGGCGACGCGCTCCAGGCGGTCGATCTCATCGAACGAGTCCACGATGACGCGGCCGACCCCGACCTCGACGGCGCGGGCGAGCTCGGCCACCGACTTGTTGTTGCCGTGCAGGCCGATGCTCTGGGGCGGCACCCCCGCGGCGAGCGCGACAGCGAGTTCACCGCCGCTGCACACGTCGAGCTTGAGGCCCTCCTCGTGCACCCACCGCGCGACGGCCTTGGTGAGCAGCGCCTTGCCCGCGTAGTAGACGTCGGCGTCGGCGTCACCGAAGGCGAGGCGGTAGTCGCGGGCGCGGGCCCGGAAGTCGGCCTCGTCCAGCACGTACAGCGGGGTGCCGTACTCGCGCGCCAGTTCCGTCACACCGACGCCCCCGATCGTCAGCTCGCCGTCGGCCGCGCGCGCGGCCGAACGCGGCCACACGTCGGCGTCGAGCTCGGTGAGGTCGTGCGGCGGGATCGGCGGGTGCTCCTCCGGAAGCACGTCCGCGTGACGCGGTCCGGCGGGGTGGGCGTAACGGCTCATGTGCGCACACTCTCGAATCAGCGGGGCCGCGGGCCGCCGGGGGCGGCGACACGGCGTTGTCGGAGACGGAGTACCCGGGCGCGGCGGTCTGGGCGGCCTACAGCCTTGTGGGCGCCGCCACACCGAGCAGGGACAGCCCCGCCGCGAGCACCGCCGCGGCGGCGGCGCACAGCTCCGACCTCGCGGCGGCGTCGTCCCACCGCTCGGCACCGCGGCCCGCGGTGCCGGTGTCCTCTCCCGTGCTCGCCCCCCAGGTCTCCCGCCAGTCATGGTAGGCAGCGGCGAGCCCCTCCAGGTATCGCACCAGGATATGCGGTTCCCGGCGGCGCCCCGCGCCGGCCAGGTACCCCTGGCCGTCGAACAGCGTCCCGACGAGCGCGGCGGCGGCGGGCGCCGCGAGGACGGCCACGGCCGCCGGCCGGTCGGCGGCGGCCGGCGGGGCGTCCGCGGGCGCGCCGGCGGCGCGGGCGGCGTCGGCGATCCAGCTTCGGGACCGGACGGCGTGCGCGTGGGCGTAGCGGACCGCGAACGCGGGGTTGGCGTCGGTCTGGCGGGCCCAGGCGCCGGGCCGCTCCGGCGCGGGCAGCGCCGGCAGGCCGGGGCCGGTCAGCTCGCCGGGGCGCGGGTGCTCGGCGGCGGACCGGCAGAACGCGATCCGGGCGGCCGCCTCCCCGATCACGGCGATCAGCCGCTCGGGGTCGGAGCCGGTGGCCGCCTCCCGCCGCGGGTCCCGCCAGGTGATGTCGCCGGTGCCGGGGTCGGTCACGGCGGGCACCGGCCAGACCGGCGCCGCGTCCAGCACCGCACCCGCGCCCGGCGCCAGCGCGAGGGCGATCCGGCGCCGGGCGTCCGCCCGCGCGAGGCGCCGGGCCTCGGCGAGGTCGGCGGCCGCGTGCGGCGCGGACAGCGCGATGCGGGCCTCGGCGTCCCCCGGGCGCTCTGCGGTGGCGGCGTCCGCCGGGCGATGCCCGGTGGCGGCCTCCCGGCGATGCGCGCTGGTGGCGTCCGCCGGTGCGGGCGCGGGGGAGGCGGTTGCGCCCGCGGCGGCGTCCTGGTGTGCGGGCGCGGCGGTGCCGGTGCCGCGTCCGGCGGGTCCGCGCAGGTAGCGCATCCCGTGCGCGGCCGCCCGCACCGAGCGGGCGCGGGCCGTGTCCGCGACGACGAGGTTGACGAGGCCGGCGCCCTCGACCCGGGCGTCCAGCACCTCCGGCCGGGCCCGCAGCTCGGCCGCGAGAGCGGCGGCGACGGCCCGGGGAGCGCTTCCGGTGCCCCGCGCGAGCCGGAGGGCGAGCGCGGTGGCGTAGTCCCCGTGCCGGCCGGCGGGCACCCGGTAGGGCTCGGCCGCCGGCACCGCTTCGAGCGCCAGCCCCGCGGCGGCGGCCGCGGCCGACCGCAGCAGCGCCTCGACACCCGCCGGCGTGGCCCCCTCGTCCCGCCACACCCCGAGGACTGCGTCCACGCCTAGCCGGCCGACCCGACGCCGGCGAGGTCCCGCACGACCCTGATCAGCTCGGCCGGGTCGAACGGCTTCGTGAGGTAGGCGTCCACTCCGATCTCCCGGCCGCGCCGCAGGTCGTCCTCCTGCGCCCGCGCGGTGATGAGCACGACCTTCGCGCCGCGGCCGTGCCCCTCGCGCAGCCGCAACGCGGTGACCCAGCCGTCCAGCCGCGGCATCATGACGTCCAACGTGATGACGTCCGGCCCGACGTCCCCGACCCGGTCCAGGCAGTCCTGCCCGTCGACCGCGGTATGGACCTCGAAGCCCTCCAGTTGCAGGTTGACGGCGATCAACTGACGGATCACCTCGTCGTCGTCGACCACCAGTACCCGACCCAGCGCATCACCCACGGCCGCGAGACTAGCGCCCCGACCCCGCCGCCCGCTGCGATATCCCCACTCCGCCCACGACTGCGCAAGGCACCCGCCACCCCTGCTAGAGTTGTTCACGCGAAGCGCCCCCTTAGCTCAGGGGATAGAGCAACGGCCTCCGGAGCCGTGTGCGCAGGTTCGAATCCTGCAGGGGGCACCTCACGAGGAGCAGCGAAAGCCCGGCTGACCAGGCATGATGGCTTGGTGCCGGGTTTCGTCATGTAGGCAGCCATGTGCTGCCGGAAGCCGCCCGTTGCCAGCGTTCCCGGAATATACGCGGAATCGCTCCGAAGTCGCTGCGCCGGGGGATCGGGGAAATGGTCCGCGACGGGTCCTGACGGCGTCTACCCGCGCAGAAGGCGCAGGTCAAGGACGGGGTGGACGGAAGGCGCCACGAACCACAGCGGTGGGGTCATGGCCCCACCGGCCCGGCGGATGCCACGGCTCGGCTGGCCGGGGGACGCCCTACTCCGGGCGCCCCGGCAACGCCTTCGCGGGAGAACACCCGGAGATACCCGGCGGAGGGTCAGGAGGAGCCCCGGTTCGGGACGGCCTGGTTCGCCGCCACCGTCGGGGAAGCGGGCACGCCCACCGGGCGGTCTGACCCGGTCAGCGCAGCCGCCCGCGGGAGTCCGCGCTGGGTCACCAGCGGTCGTCGTCGTAGGAGCTCGACGGCTCCGGCCCGGGGGAGGAATCGTAGCCCGACGACACGTCGGAGCCGGACGAGGAACCACCATCAGAGGAGTCGTCCGGACCCGACGACGAGGAGGACGGCTCCGTGTACAGGTGGAGGTGCGACGCCGCCTGGCGGTCCGCCTCGGCCCTGCGGCGGCGCTCCTCCTGCTCTCGGCGACGCCGTTCATCGCGACGGGCCATCACTGCCGCCTCTCGTGGTGGGGTGCGGAGCACGGTCATGCTTCCCGACGGCGCGACCCGGCAAACCGCGTGCTGGCCAGCCCCCTGCCGAGGCCGGCCGCACCACCCGCGCGCTCCGCAAGCGGCTGTCGCCCCTCCACGAAGGCCAGGCCGAAAGTCTCCTACGCCCGGCTCACGTGTCCAGGTCCTGCCGCGGTTCCGGCCGCGCCGACTCCAGCACCTCGTCGAGTGCCTGGACGACGGCCTCGGGCTGCTCGTACGGGATCTGGTGGTCGGCCCGCTCGGCGACCACCAGCCGCCCCTGCGGGGACTGCGCGGCCAGCGCGTGGTGGTCGGCGTTCAGGTACTCCAGCTGGGCCCGGGGCATGCGCGGCCGCCTGCCCGCCGTGACGACGCGGAGGGGCACGGGCGGCAGCCCCGCTTCCCGCCGCACCTGGGCGGTCTCGTTCATGGCCTCCGGCATCCCGGCCAGGGTGGTGGCCAGCTCACGGAGCGACTGTGCGTCCTGGCCGCCGAAGAGCGCGCGCAGGCGCAGCAGCAGCGGCACCGCGCGGAACGACAGACGGCGGACCAGGGCCGAGCCCGGAGGGCTCCCGGCGGCGGTCGGGTCCACGAACACCAGCCCGGACACGTCCTCGGGATAACGGGCCGCGTAGACCTGGGTAACGAGCGCGCCGTAGGACCAGCCCAGGAACACCGCGGGCAGTTCCAGGCCCACCACCCGGAGAAGCCGGTGCAGGTCGTCAGCCATCCCGGTCACGGAAGCGGCCTGCACCCCACCGGACCGGCCGACACCGGCGCGGTCGTAGGTCACCACGGTGGCCCGCTCGGCCAGCGCCTGTTCCAGGACCTCTCCCCAGGCCCCCACGCCCTGGCCGGAGCCGCCGCCCTCAAGGACCACCGTCGGTCCCGCACCGACGATGCGTACGCAGAGCGCGTGGCCGCCCACGTCGACGGTCATCGCGGCCGGACCCTTGCTGTTGTCTTGGAGTTCGCTCACCATGGTGGTCAACTTACATTGACTTGGCCCGTGCGTCAATAAAAGTTGACGCACGGGGTGGCACCGTCCCCCTCTGGGTGCGCCCGCCGGACGGCCGGACACCGGGCCGGACCTGGCCGGTTCCCGACACGCACCGGGCCCGGCAACGGCCACTCGCTGGAAGACGCCATCTTCGCCGGAGCGGCGTCGAGGAGGACGACGGACACATCCGGCCCCAGTGGACCGAGACGCTGGCCGCGGGCGAGAGCCTCCCCATCAACGACGACTGGGACGAAGACGCCACCGTGTTCATCAGCGTCAACGTCAGAGGCGGAGGGGAAGCCGCACGGGAAACACCGCTCGCCTGACCCGCGGTGCCGCCGGACGGCACCACATCGAGGGCGGCGACCCGCCGCCGTGGTCCGGACGCCCGGCCGAGGCCGGGAGCGGCGGCGGCCGCGGGTACGGTCCACGGCCGGCGCCGGGCGGGGCGGTGTCGGTCCGGCGGGCTACCCTGACCCTGCTTGACGGGAGACGGGGGCACCATGGCCAGGTACGTCGCGCTGCTGCGCGGAATCAACGTCGGCGGGCACCGGAAGGTGCGGATGGCCGACCTGCGGGCACTGCTCGCGGGGCTCGGCCACACCCACGTCGCGACGTTGCTGCAGAGCGGGAACGCCGTGTTCACCGCGCCGGAGCGGCCAGCCACCGCGATCGGTGCCGACATCGAGGCGCGGATAGCCGCCGAGCTGGGCCTGACGGTCACCGTCATGGTGCGCACCAGCGCCGACCTGCGCCAGGTCGTGGAGCGGCTGCCGTTCGAGGTCCGCGACCCGGCCAAGTGCGCGGTGTCGTTCCTCAACACTCCCGTAGACCGGGACCGGCTGGCCGCCATGGACCACGCCGCCTTCGCCCCCGAGGAACTGGTGGCCGGGGAGCGCGAGCTGTACATGTACTTCCCGAACGGCCTCGGCCGCGCCAAGATGCCCGCCGTCCTCGGCCGGCACCTCGCGGCGCCCGGCACGGTGCGGAACTGGAACACCGTCACCAGGCTGCTGGCCCTGGCCGAGGGGGTGGACCACCGCCCGCCCACCGGCTGACCGCGCTCCCCCGCCGCCCCTCACCTGGAACGCACGACGCGGAATCCCACGTCATCGATCCGCAGGGACGGATGACTGCGCCGCCGCACCGAGGCCCGGCAGCTCCAGTGCTCATCGAACCACCCGCCGCTGCGGAGCACCCGGTACTCGCCGTACACCTCGGCGTCGTAGACGTCCCAGCACCAGTCCCAGACGTTGCCGAGCATGTCGTACAGCCCCCACGGATTGGGCCGACGGCCGCCAGCGTGACCGGGTACGCCGACATCGCACAGGGCGCCACCTCGACCGGCCAGCTATGCCGCGTCCGCCGGTCCGACAGGGTCACCCGGCCCGGTGGAACGGCGACCATCCCGATCCCGGCGCTGGCGTCCATGACCGGCCATCCTAGCGACGGCCAATTCCCACGACTCGGGCGCCGCCGGGCGAGACCACCTGGATGAAGACCGGACAGATGAACGCCGGACATGGGTCCGGCCCTGTCCCGGGGCGGTGGGGGTGGGACAGGGCCGGTGGCGTGGTGATCGGTGGGGCGGGGTCTCCGGCGTGTGCGGTTCTCGGATGCCGGTCTTGAGGGTTCTCTCATGCGGTCGCCTGGGGGTCGAGGTCGTCGTTCATCGCGGGAGTTCGGCCGGTCGTGGTGTCGAGGGTGAGGCAGAGGCAGCCGCGCCCGTCACCGCCGGAGATGTACATCCAGTAGCGGGTGAGTTCGTGGATGAGGTAGAGGCCGCGGCCGTGTTCGCTGAACGGGTCGGCCGCTCGTTCGCTGATGCGGGGGCGGTCGCCGGGTTTGAGGGGTCCTTGGTCTTCGACGTCGATGTAGAGGGACGCGCCGAGGGCGAGGGTGTACAGGCGCAGGATCACGGTGCCGCCGGGGTCGCCGGAGTGGGTGTGGCGCAGCGCGTTGGTGACCGCTTCGGAGACGCAGAGCTGGGCGGTGTCGACCAGGTCGGCGGTGTAGTGGCCGGTGAGGGTGCCGGTGGTGACGGCGCGGGCCTGGCGGACGCCGCTTGTGGTGCCGGGCAGGACGTGTTCGGTGTTGATCGCGAAGATCGGCGCGTTCGTCATGCGGCCACCGCCCTCAGGCGCGGCCGGTGCGGCCGGTGCGCCTGCCGGTCGGCCCAGGGGCGGGGCTGGGGCTGGGCGAACGCGGCGAGTTGGCGGGCGGCGGATGCGACGTCGTCGGCCGGGACCTGGGCGCCGGGCCAGAGGAACACCCAGCCGGTGGGGGATTGGGCGGCGACCACGGCGACGCGACGGCCGTGCGCGGCGACGTAGAGGATCGGCGCTTGTTCATGAGGGACCGAGAGCAAGGCTCGGACATCATGCCGTTGAAGTCGCTGGGCAAGGGATGTCAACAGATGCCGCTTTGCTTGTCGTGGGGCGAGCGATCGAATATCGGCCTTGAAATCGGACATACTGCACTCCTTTTACGGTCAGCCACTCGTGATTACGGTGAGTGATGTATCCTCCATATTGGAGGTTGACTCCCGAAGTTTCAACCCCGAAGTTGCAATCTGCTAAGTGACGCTAGGCTGACGTTCTGGTTAGCACTGCGCCGCACAACCAAGGAAGGGGTGCCTCAGTGACGAGTCTTCGAAGCCCCAGCGTCCGGCGTCGCCGTCTCGCCGCAGAACTCCGGAGGCTGAGGGAACAGGCCGGTTACACCGCCGAACAGGCATCGCTGAAGCTGGGGTGGAGCAAGGGTCGGCTCAACCGGTGGGAAGCTAACCAGTGGACGCGTCCCGACATCAGTGCTCTTCGTGACCTGCTCAATCTCTACAAGGTCTCGGGGCAGCACCAGGAAGCGCTTCTAGATCTCGCTCGGTCCTCACGCCAAAAGGGCTGGTGGACCGAGTATCGAGATGTCTTCGGTGAGGGAGCCTTCGTAGGCTTGGAAGCGGAGGCATCGACCATTCGGAGCTATCAGCCGGTGGTCATCCCCGGACTGCTGCAGACCGCCGCGTACGCGCAGGCGCTCATGGTCGGTGCCCGCATGTACGACGCGACCGAGGTGGAACGTCGAGTGCAGGCCAGGCTGGCTCGCCAGGCGGTTCTGCGTCAACGCGAGGACGCGCCTCAGTTCTGGGCCATCATCGAGGAAGCGGTGCTGTACCGGATGATCGGTGACTCCGGAGTCATGGCGGAGCAGTTGAAGGCTCTAGTTGACGCCAACGAGCAACCGAACGTCAACATTCAGATCATCTTGAACTCGTTCGGGGCGCACGCTGGCCTTGGCGGCCAGTTCGTCATCTTGGATTTCCCCAATGAGCAGGACTCTTCGGTCGTCTACCTTGACACACCGACCGAAAGACTCCTCCTGGAGAAGAGGGAGCAGATTGCCCGCTATAACCTGTTGTTTCAACATGTGAGCGGAGCAGCGATCTCGCCAAGCGAGTCAACGCTCTTCATGCGCGATCGGATCGAACAACTACGTTAATGAGGACAGATGCGTTGGCGGAAGAGTTCCTATAGCACCGCGCAAGGCGAAGACTGCGTCGAGTGCACGAGCGCCACCTGGTCCACCTCCAGCTACAGCAGCGGAAACGGGGCCTGCGTCGAATACGCCCACCTCTCCCCCGCCGTCGCCCTCCGCGACTCCAAGA
>NZ_QEIO01000170.1 GCF_003336425.1 Marinitenerispora sediminis
GGTGCGGGTGACGGCGGTCATCCGAGCAGCTCCTCGGTGTCGGCGATCTCCTGGGGGTCGACCGGGCCGCCGGCGCTCTTGGCGGCGGTCCGCGCCGCGGTGCGCTCCTCGGCGGCGCGCTCGTAGGCGGTGACCAGCCGCCGGTAGCCGGGCGAGCGCTCCAGAAGCTCGGCGTGCGTGCCGCGGTCGGTGACGACGCCGTCGTCCAGGAAGACGACCTCGTCGGCGAGTTCGATGGTGGCCCTGCGGTAGGCGATCACGACGACGGTGCAGTCGAGTTCCGTCTCGCGCAGGCCGGCGAGGATCTGCGCCTCCACCTGCGGGTCGACCGCGGAGGTGGCGTCGTCGAGGATGAGCAGGCGGGGCCGGCGCACCACCGCGCGGGCCAGCGCGAGGCGCTGCCGCTGCCCGCCGGAGAGCGTGGTGCCGCGCTCGCCGATGCGGGTGTCCAGCCCCTCGGGCATGGCGGCGACGAAGGAGTCGGCGCGGGCGAGGCGCAGCGCCGCCCAGACATCTTCGTCGGGGATGTCGGCGCCGAGTGTGACGTTGCCGCGCACGGTGTCCTCGAACACGAAGGTGCTCTGCGGCACGAGGGCGGCGGCCCGCGCGATCTCGCCGCGCCGCAGGTCGCGCAGGTCGGTGCCGTCGAAGGCGACGGCGCCGCTGTCGGGGTCGACGAGGCGCATCAGCAGCGTGGCGAGGGTGGACTTCCCGGAGCCGGTGGGGCCGACGACGGCGACGGTGCGTCCGGCGTCGACGTCGAGGTCGACGCCGTGCAGCACGGCGGTGCGGGCGTCCCGGGGTCCGTCGCCGGAGGCGAGGTCGCGGCCGGTCGCGTCCGGATCCTCGGTGCCGCCGGACAGGTCGGCCTCCCCGGCCCGGTAGGTGTCGGCGTAGGAGAAGCGGACCCCGCGGGCGCTGATCCGGACCCCGCCCGTGCCCGTGAGGGCCGCGTCGCCGTAGGTGGTGCCGCCGCTGGCGCCGAGGACGGCCTGGATGCGGTTCCAGCCCACGACGCTGCGCGGCAGGTCGCCGAGCAGCCAGCCGAGCGCGCGGATCGGCATGGCCAGCAGGGTGAACAGGTAGGCGATCTGGACGAGGTCCCCGGCGGCGATCGCGTCGTCGGCGATGCGCGACATTCCGATGAGCAGGACGGCGAGGACGCCGAGGTTGGGCAGCGCGTCCATGACGGGGTCGAACATGCCGCGGAGCCTGCCGACCTGGATCTGGGCGTCGCGCAGCCGGTGGGCGGCGGCGGTGAACCGCTCGGCCTCGGTGTCCTCGCGGCCGAGGGCCTTGACGACGAGGGCCCCGTCGAACGATTCGTGGGCGACCTCGCTGACCTGGGCGCGCAGTGCCTGGGCGCGGGTGGCCAGCGGCGAGACGCGGCGCTGGAAGACGTAGTTGGCCACGGCGAGCACCGGGAACACCACGAACCCGACGAGGGCCAGTACGGGGTCGGTCGCCACCATGGCGACGGCGGCCACGGCCAGCATGAACACGCTGCCGATGACCATGGGCAGCGGCGCGAGCGGCTGCCAGGCCGCCTCGACGTCGGCGTTGGCGTTGGAGAGGAGCTGGCCGGTGGGGTGCCGGTGGTGCCAGGAGAGCGGGAGCTGGAGGTACTTGCGCGCCACCGCCCGGCGGTAGCGGGCCTGCATGCGGAACTGCATCAGCCCCGCGTACAGCCGCCGGGCCGCGAGTCCGAGGCCCTTGAGCACGCCGACCCCGACGAGCAGGGCGGCGGCGGTGGCGAGCGCGGCGGCCGTGGTGCGCCCCTCGGCGAACGCCGGCAGGATGACGTTGTCGGTGACGTGCCCGAGGACCGTGGCCGAGCCGACGGTGACTCCGGCGTGCAGCGCGCTGCCGACGGCGGCGACGGCGAACACGGCCGGCTCGGTGCGGATGGCCACCCACAGGACCCGCATACCGCGTCGGAACACCGGGGCGTCAGGGGAGTCGACTTCGGGTTCTTCGGTCGTTACCCCCGGTGACATGCGTCTCCCCCAGCGTCCTCGCGGCCCTGAACACGACGGTGGCCGCCCGCGGAGGAGCGGCACACCGCAACCACGCTACTGCGACCTTCGCCGCGAAGCGTATTGATTTGTTCAGCGTTGGGAGAACACCGACTATTCCGGCGCAGTTCGCACCCGCAGCGGCGGTGCGGGCCGGATGGCCGCACACGGCCACCGGCCCCGGACAAGCACGGTCACCTGGTGTACCAGGTGCGGCCCGCGCCGCCCGGCTGCGCGCCGGGACCGCCCGGGGCCCGGTGCGAGCAGCCCTCCGCCCGTACGGGCAGCGCAGCGCAGGCGCACCGGACCGCCTAGCGCACCGCGTACCCCCGCGCGCGCAGTTCGGCCTTGACGTCGGCGATGGTGAACTCGCCGAAGTGGAACACCGAGGCGGCCAGCACCGCGTCCGCTCCGGCGTCGACGGCCGGCGGGAAATGCTCGACCCGGCCGGCGCCGCCGCTGGCGATCAGCGGGATGTCCACGACCGCGCGCACGGCCCGGATCAGCTCCAGGTCGAACCCGGCCTTGGTGCCGTCGGCGTCCATCGAGTTCAGCAGGATCTCGCCGCTGCCGAGTTCGGCGGCGCGCGCCGCCCACTCCACGGCGTCGAGGCCGGTGCCGCGCCGGCCGCCGTGCGTGGTGACCTCGAAGCCGCTGGGGGTCGCGGTCCCGTCGGCGGCCCGGCGGACGTCGGCCGAGAGCACCAGCACCTGCCGGCCGAAGCGCTCGGCGATCTCGGCGATGAGCTCGGGGCGGGCGATGGCCGCGGTGTTGACGCCGACCTTGTCGGCGCCGGCGCGCAGCAGCCGGTCGACGTCGTCGGGGGTGCGCACCCCGCCGCCGACGGTGAGCGGGATGAACACCTGCTCGGCGGTGCGCCGCACGACGTCGTAGGTGGTGGCGCGGTCGGCGCTGGACGCGGTGACGTCGAGGAACGTCAGCTCGTCGGCGCCCTCGCCGTCGTAGCGGTGGGCCAGCTCCACGGGGTCGCCGGCGTCGCGCAGGTTCTGGAAGTTGACGCCCTTGACCACCCGGCCGGCGTCGACGTCCAGGCAGGGGATGACGCGGATCGCGACGCTCACCGGCCCTCCCCCTCCCCGAGAGCGCGGCGGACCCGCCCCGCGCGTGCCGCCGGGGTCACGCGCGCACCGCCGCGAGCGCGTCCTCCAGGGTGAACGCGCCCTCGTACAGCGCGGTACCCATGATCGCGCCCTCCACGCCCTCGGGCACGAGGGTGGCGATGGCCCGCAGGTCGTCGAGGCTGGACACGCCGCCGCTGGCCACCACGGGCCGCTCGGTGCGGGCGCAGACGCTGCGCAGCAGGTCGAGGTTGGGGCCCTTGAGGGTGCCGTCCTTGTTGACGTCGGTGACGACGTAGCGGGCGCAGCCCTCGGCCTCCAGCCGCTCCAGGGTGGCGAAGAGGTCGCCGCCGTCGCGGGTCCAGCCGCGCGCCGCCAGCGTGCTGCCCCGCACGTCGAGTCCGATGGCGACGCGGTCGCCGTGCTCGGCGATGATCTTGGCGCACCACTCCGGGTTCTCCAGCGCCGCCGTACCGATGTTGACCCGCCGGCAGCCGGTGGCCAGCGCGGCGGTCAGCGACTCGTCGTCGCGGATACCGCCGGACAGCTCCACCTTGACGTCGAGTTCGCCGACGATGCGGGCCAGCAGCTCGCGGTTGTGGCCGCGGCCGAACGCGGCGTCGAGGTCGACGAGGTGGATCCACTCGGCGCCGGCGTTCTGCCAGCCGAGGGCCGCCTGTACGGGGTCGCCGTACTGTCCTCCGGAGCCGGCCCGGCCCTGCACCAGCTGGACGGCCTGGCCGCCGGCGACGTCGACGGCGGGGAGGAGTTCGAGTGTGGACGACATGCGATCTGGCCTTATCCGTTGAGACGACGTGGACGGGACGGGCGCGGGCCGCGGCGGGTGCGGGCGGCCCCGCGCCGGGCGCGGCCGGGCCGGCGCGGGAGCGGGCGCTAGAGGGTGCCGACCCAGTTGGCGAGCAGGCGGGCGCCGGCGTCGCCGGACTTCTCCGGGTGGAACTGGGTGGCCCACAGCGGGCCGTTCTCCACCGCGGCGACGAACGGCTCGCCATGCCGGGCCCAGGTGACCAGCGGCGCGGGGATGTGCGGGTTGTCGGCCGCGAGCTCCCAGTCCAGCACGCCGTAGGAGTGCACGAAGTAGAAGCGCTCGGCGGGGTCGACACCGGCGAACAGCCGGGAGCCCTCCGGGACGTCGAGCGTGTTCCACCCCATGTGCGGCACGATCGGGGCGCGCAGCCGTTCGACGGTGCCGGGCCACTCCCCGCAGCCCTCGGTGCGGACTCCGTGCTCGACGCCGCGGTCGAAGAGGATCTGCATGCCGACGCAGATGCCGAGCACCGGCCGGCCGCCGGCGAGCCGCTTGCCGATGACGCGCTCGCCGCCGACGGAGCGCAGGCCCTTCATGCAGGCGGCGAACGCGCCGACCCCGGGGACGAGGAGACCGTCGGCCTCCAGGGCGGCGTGCGGATCGGCGGTGACGGTGACGTCGGCGCCGGCCCGCTGGACGGCCCGCTCGGCCGAGCGCAGGTTGCCCGATCCGTAGTCGAGGATGACGACGCGTGGTCGCACGGTGGATCGCGCCTTTCGGTGTGTCGGTTGGGCGGAGGCGGACGGCTCCGCGGGCGGCCGGGTCACAGGTAGCCGAGGCGCAGCGCGCCGGAGGCCACCGCGAGTGCCGCGCAGCCGCCGAGCAGCACCGAGATGACCTTGTTCACCTTCCACAGCGAGAAGGCGCCACCGGCCAGCAGTCCGCCCAGGGCGATGAGCAGGACCGGCCACAGGCCGTCCATCTACAGGGCTCCCTTGGTGGAGGGTACGCCGGTGACCCGCGGGTCGCGTTCGCTGGCGAACCGCAGGGCGCGGGCGAACGCCTTGAACTGGCACTCCACGATGTGGTGGGCGTTGCGGCCGTAGGGCACGTGGACGTGCAGCGCGACCCGGGCCTGTGCGACGAAGGACTCGAAGATGTGGCGGGTCATGGTGGTGTCGTAGTCGCGGCCGATGAGCGGTGCCATGTTCTCCGGCTCGGAGTGCACCAGGTAGGGCCGGCCGGACAGGTCCACGGTGACCTCGGCGAGCGCCTCGTCCAGCGGCACCTTGGCGTCGGCGAAGCGGCGGATGCCGGCCTTGTCGCCCAGCGCCTCGCGGAACGCCGCACCGAGCGCCAGGGCGGTGTCCTCCATGGTGTGGTGGGAGTCGATGTGCAGGTCGCCCTCGGTGCGGACGGTGAGGTCGAAGAGACCGTGCTTGGCGAGCTGGTCGAGCATGTGGTCGTAGAAGCCCACCCCGGTGGAGATGTCGGCGACGCCCGTGCCGTCGAGGCCGATCTCGACGAGGACCTTGGTCTCCTTGGTGGTGCGTTCGACGCGTCCGGTGCGGCTCATGTCGGTTCGGGTTCTCCTGTGGTGCGGGTTGGTGGCGGGCGGCGCGGCCGCCGGACGGCGCGGCTCGACTCAGCCGCGGCCGGTCACGGCGAGCAGCGCGGTGCGGAAGCGCGCAAGCTCCTCGGGGGTGCCGACGGTGACGCGCAGCCATCCGGGCGGGCCGACCTCGCGGATCAGCACCCCGTGGTCGAGCATTCCCTGCCAGACCGCCGTGCGGTCGGCGAACTCTCCGAACAGCACGAAGTTGGCGTCGGAGTCGGCGACCCGGAATCCGTTCGCGCGCAGCCAGTCGACCAGCGCGTCGCGGTCGGCCCGCAGCTGCTTCACCGCGCCGAGCAGCTCGTCGGCGAACTCCAGCGCGGTGCCGGCGACCGCCTGCGTGACGGCCGAGAGGTGGTAGGGCAGCCGGACCAGCTGGAGCGCGTCGACGACCGCCGGGTGCGCGGCGAGGTAGCCGACCCGCGTTCCGGCCATGGCGAACGCCTTGGACATGGTGCGCGTGACGATGAGCCGCGGGTGGGTGGGCAGCAGCGACAGCGCGCTGGGGGTGCCCTCGCGGCGGAACTCGGCGTAGGCCTCGTCCACGACGACCACCCCGGGCGCCGTGGCGGCGATCGCCTCGACGGTCTCCAGTGGCAGGGCGGTGCCTGTGGGATTGTTCGGCGAGGTGAGGAAGACGACGTGCGGCTGGTGCACCGCGATGGCGATCCGGGCGGCCTCGACGTCGATGCCGAAGTCGCGGGTGCGCGGCACCGGCAGCCAGGTGGTGCCGGTGACGTGCGAGATGATCGGGTGCATGGAGTAGGAGGGCTCGAAGCCCATGGCGGTGCGGCCGGGGCCGCCGAAGGTCTGCAGGATCTGCTGCAGCACCTCGTTGGAGCCGTTGGCCGCCCACACCCGGCGGGCGTCCAGGCCGTGGCCGAGGTAGTCGGCGAGCCCCGCGCGCAGCCGGACGGCGTCGCGGTCGGGGTAGCGGTTGAGGCCCCCGGCGACGGCGGCGACGGCGCGGCCGAGCGCCTCGGCCAGCCGGGGTGACGGGGGGTAGGGGTTCTCGTTGGTGTTCAGCGCGACCGGGACGTCCAGCTGCGGCGCACCGTAGGGGCTGCGGCCGCGCAGGTCGTCGCGGATGGGCAGGTCGTCCAGACCGATCTCGTTCACGCGTTCTCCCCTCGCCCGACGCGGGCGGTGACGGCCTCTCCGTGGGCGGGCAGGTCCTCGGCCTCGGCGAGGGCGACGACGTGGTGGGCGACGTCGGCGAGCGCGTCGCGGTCGTAGTCCACGACGTGGATGCCGCGCAGGAAGCTCTGCACGCTGAGCCCCGAGGAGTGGCAGGCGCACCCGCCGGTGGGCAGCACGTGGTTGGAGCCGGCGCAGTAGTCGCCGAGGGATACCGGGGCGAAGGCGCCCACGAAGACGGCGCCGGCGTTGCGGACCCGCGCGGCGACCTCGCGGGCGTCGGCCGTGATGACCTCGACGTGCTCGGCGGCGTAGGCGTTCAGCGCGGCGAGGCCGTGGTCGAGGTCGTCGACGAGCACGATGCCGGACTGCGGGCCGGCCAGCGCCTCGGCCACGCGTTCGCTGTGCTTGGTGGCCTTGACCCGCGGTGCGAGCTCGGCCTCGACGCGGTCGGCGAGCCGCTCCGACGCGGTGATGAGCACCGCGGCGGCGACGACGTCGTGCTCGGCCTGGCTGATGAGGTCGGCGGCGACGTGGCCGGGGTCGGCGGTGTCGTCGGCGAGGACGGCGATCTCGGTGGGGCCGGCCTCGGAGTCGATGCCGATGACGCCCCTGAGCAGCCGCTTGGCCGCGGCGACCCAGATGTTGCCGGGGCCGGTGACCATGTCGGCGCGGGAGCACTCACCCGCGCCGTAGGCGAACATCGCGACCGCCTGCGCGCCCCCCACCGCGTAGACCTCGTCGACGCCGAGCAGTTCGCAGGCGGCCAGGATCGTGGGGTGCGGCAGCCCGCCGAAGTCGGCCTGCGGAGGCGAGGACACGGCGAGCGAGAGCACGCCGGCCTCCTGCGCCGGGACGACGTTCATTACGACGCTGGACGGGTAGACAGCGCGGCCGCCGGGGACGTACAGCCCGACCCGGTCGACCGGGACCCACCGCTCGGTGACGGTGCCGCCGGGGACGACCTGGGTGGTGGTGTCGGTGCGGCGCTGGTCGCGGTGCACCAGCCGGGCGCGCCGGATGGACTCCTCCAGGGCCGCGCGCACGGCCGGGTCGAGCCCGCCCAGCGCGGAGCGGAGGGCCTCCCGGGGGACGCGGATGTCGGTGAGCCGCACCCCGTCGAATCTCTCGGTCAGCTCGATCAGCGCGTCGACGCCCCGATGGCGGACGTCGTCGCAGATGGGGCGGACCTGCTGCGCCGCGGCCTCGACGTCCATGGCGGCGCGCGGGAGCAGTCCGCGCGGATCGGCCGGGTTGCCTCGGAGATCGATTCGGGAGATCACGGGTTCATTCTAGGGGTCAGCCGCCCCGCTCCCACCTGCGGCGAGGCGGTGTCGCCGCCGGCGGTCCCGGGACCGCGCTCGGCCGCGGGCGCCGGCCCGGGCGGACGCGCCCGCCGTTTTAGGGAAGCCTCACCATAAATGCCACAAAGAAGCGTCGCCTAACTTTGGGACGCCTTACCTCAGCGAAATTCGAAAAGGCTTTCCTCAGTGGTCAAAGTTACTGTTTCCTTAAGCGCCACGGCATTATTCGTGCGCTATTGTCGGAGTATGACTTCGACGACCGAGACCTCGACGCACGGCCTTTCCAAGTTCCACCGCCTCCTGGTTGACCAGATCCGCCACGAGTTCACCGCGTCGCAGCAGTACGTCGCCATCGCGGCTTGGTTCGACGACCGCGACCTGCCGCAACTCGCCCGCGTTTTCTACCGGCAGTCGCTGGAGGAGCGCGACCACGCGATGATGATCGTGCGCTTCCTGATCGACGAGGGCGTCCCGGTGGCGATTCCCGGCACCGGGGAAATCCAGAACTCGTTCGACGCGCCCCGCGACCTCGTCGCGCTGGCACTGCGCCAGGAGCGCGAAGTGACCGAGCAGTTCCACCTGCTCGCCCGCGCGGCCCGCGAGGAGCAGGACTACACCGGCGAGCAGTTCCTCAACTGGTTCCTCAAGGAGCAGACCGAGGAGGTGGCGAAGATGTCCACCCTGCTGGCCGTGGTGGACCGCAGCCAGGGCAACCTCTTCGACGTCGAGACGTTCGTCGCGCGTGACATGCCCGACGTGGCCGGCGGCGACCCGACCGCCCCGCCGACGGCGGGGCCGGCCCTCACGGTCTGAACGCCCGGGGCGGGCCGGGACCGCGCCGCCGTGGGGACGCGGCTCCGGCCGTCCGCCGCGCGGCCGTCCGGGGGCGTGGACGGCTTGCGACCTGTGGGCATACTTGTGCCGTGCCCCACCGGCTGCCACTGTTCCCGCTCGGGTCCGTGCTGTTCCCCGGACTGAGCATGCCCATGCGCGTCTTCGAGGACCGCTACCGGCACCTCATGTCCGACCTGCTGGCCCTTCCGGCGGACGAACCGCGGCGGTTCGGGGTGGTCGGGATCGAGCTCGGCCACGAGGTCGGGGCCTCCTCGACCCAGCAGCTGTCCGACGTCGGGTGCGTGGCGGAGGTCCGCACGGTGCGCCGGCACGAGGACGGCCGCTACGACCTGCTGGTCGAGGGCACTGAGCGGTTCCGGGTCGACGCGTTCGTCGATCCCGACTCCGACCACCCCTACCTCCGGGCCTCGGCCACCGCGCTGCCCGAGGAGCCCGGGCCGGACGCCGAACGCCACGCCGAGCGGGTCGGCCGCCTCTTCGCCCGCTACTGCCAGCGCCTGACCGGGATCGGCATGCCCGCCGAGCCGCCGGCCGACTTCCCCTCCGAACCCGTGGCGCTGTCCTACGCCGTCGCGGCCGCGGTGATCGTCGACCAGTTCGACAAGCAGCGCCTGCTGGAGGCCGAGCACGCGGCCGCCCGGCTGCGCCTGGCGGCGGAGCTGCTGCGCCGCGAGAACCGGGTGCTCACGGCGCTGCCCCTCCTCCCGGGCGGGCCGTTCCTCCGCCGCGAGATCAACCTCAACTAGCCGGCACTCGTCCGCGGCGGGCGGTCCGGGCCCCTGCGGATGCGCCCGGGGCACCGAGCGGGCTCGGCCGGCGGCCGTCCCGGCCGGTGGAGCGGCGTGCCGGGCCGGTCCTGCCCGGATCGGGCGGGCGCGTGCCCGGGGGCGCGACCGCTCCGGCGTGCCCTTTCCCGGTGCGTCCCGCTCCGGGCACGGTCCCGCCGTCCGGTGGCCGCCTCCGCCGCTGCGGACCCGGGTCACGAGTTGTCCACAGATCCGGAACCGTAGGTGGCGCGGGGATCCTGGCAGGAGCACACTCAGTTCCACCCGGTTGAGCCGAGTGGATGGCAAGGCCCCGGACGGGCGGGACGCGCCATCCGCCCGGTGCGCCCCCTCCCGACCCCCGAAG